>CANRMV010000006.1 GCA_947631875.1 uncultured Clostridia bacterium | reverse complement strand
CCACCTGCAATCATAAAAAAATACAATGGCGGGGATTTGTATGCCACAACAGACATTGCCACAGTTTTGATGAGAAACAGAACTTACAAGCCAGACGAAATTATTTATGTGACGGACAACCGTCAAGGCTTGCATTTTGAGCAGGTTTTTAGGTGCTGCAAACTTGCAGGAATAAGCCCCGAAGAACAAAAACTTACGCATGTTTCCTTTGGAACAATGAATGGCTTGGACGGAAAACCATTTAAAACGCGTGCGGGCGGTGTTGTTAGGCTTAAAGAAGTTGTTGGGCTTTTGATTGATAAGGCAGAGAGAAAACTCGCAGACAACGGAATTGCTGGAAACCACGAACTTGCCAGAAGGATTGGGGTTGGAGCGATGAAGTTTGGCGACCTTTCCAATCTTGTTGCAAAAGATTATGTATTTGATATAGACAAATTTTTGGCCTTTGACGGAAAAACGGGTCCTTACATTCAATACACAATCGCACGCATCAATTCAATTTTGGCAAAGGCAAATTTCAAAAGCGGAAAAATTGAACTTTCAAGTGCTGACGAAAGAAACATTGTGCTTGCAATATTGAAACTCAATTCTGCTTACAGAATATGTTATGACACTCACTCTTTGAACTCGCTTTGTCTTGCAACTTTTGACCTTGCAAGTGCGTTTTCAACTTTATATAACAATCACAAAATTTTATCTGAAACAAACGCCAAAAGGAAGGAAAGTTTGCTTGCTCTTTGCACGCTGGTTAAGGCTTGTCTTGAAAAGGCACTTTGGACTTTGGGTATCGATAGTGTTGAAAAGATGTGATGCTTTCAAATTTGTGTAACATCAACATTGTTCCATTTTGATTTGAACTTAATATCTCAATTTTCAAACATTTATTTATTATATAGTATGGGAGAAAAAAATATTTTAAAAAATTTTTAAAAAAGGTCTTTACAAATCGTTTTTTTTGTGTTATGATATGGACAGTTAAAAGTATTAAACACACGGAGGTGTTATTATGGTTAAAGTTACAAATCATATTTATTCATTCAACAATCTAGGCTCTGAGGGTCGTCAAGTTTTTGCGCCAGGCATGGAAGGTGTTGTGGTTGAGGCAAAAGTTGAAAAACTAACTCTTTCTGGAAATTTTAAAAATCAAGGCAGAGAATTTTAAAAAAATGATTTGAGCAAAAAATATCGCAAAAAATGCGGTATTTTTTTGTTTTTTGTTTTGTTTTTCCAATTTTTTGTGATATTATAAAAATAAGATTTGTTTTTGGAGTTCTTATGAAAAAATGTCAATACATATATCCTGCCATATTTATCAAAGACGAGGACGAGAGTTGTCAAGTTCTTTTTCCAGACCTTAACATCTACACTGACGGCAAAAATTTGTCAGAAGCATACATCTATGCGAAGGGGCTGTTAAAGTCCTTTTTAACATACGCTCTTAAATATGAAATAGATTTCAACAAGCCAACAAACATAGAAAAGGTTATGGCAAAATGCAAACCAAACGAACTTGCAATGTATGTTGATGCGATTGTTGACGTTGAGTAGTCAAAAATTTTGAAACTATTATAAGAAAACACTTGACTTAAAAATTTTTATATGGTATATTATGGCTAACACTTCTTGAATAAAGGGTGTTAGTTTTTTTGTTAGGAGAAGAAAATGGCAGCACCAAAACGTAAAATAATCACACTTGAATGCACAGAATGTGGCGAAAGAAATTATTCAACAGAAAAAAACACATCTGCAAATCCAGAAAGAATTGAAATCATGAAATTCTGCCCAAAGTGTGGCAAGAGAACAAAGCATAAAGAAACAAAATAAGAAAAGGAACGGGTGGGGCTTGATAGGCAGGCCTGATTTTTCCAAAATTGGAGGTTTTATGTCAAAGAAACAAAAGGCGCTTGTTGCAGAAGAAACTTTGAAGAGTGATAAAAAGCAAAACGAAATCACTCAGGGGAACGCTGTGAAAAGTGACACGAAAGCCAAAGACAGCAAGAAAAACAATAAAGATGTCAAGAAGGACAATAAAAAAGACCAAAAGAAAAAAGATAAAAAAGAAAAGAAAGAAAAAGGTGGAATTGTAAGAAAAACAAAAGAAACCGTTTCAGAACTCAAAAAGGTCACATGGCCAACTTTTGGCGAGGTTGTCAAAAAGACAGGCATCGTTGTTGCTTTTGTTGTGATTTTTGGTTTGTTTCTTTTTGGCGTGAACTCGCTTTTGGGCTATCTTGCAAAACTGCTTATTAAGTTTTAGCGTTTAGAAGGAGATTTTAGTTATGGAACATTCAAGAGAACCAAAATGGTATGTGCTTCACACTTTTTCTGGATATGAAAATGTGGCGAAGGAAAATCTTGAAACTGTTGTAGAGAAATTTAATTTACAAGACAGAATTTTTGACATCATCATTCCAGAGGAAGAGGTGATTGAAGAAAAAAATGGAAAGAAAAAACTTGTCACAAGAAAAAGCATGCCATGCTATCTTCTTGTTAAGATGATTTATGGTGACGACCTTTGGCACAATGTAACAAGAACTCGTGGAATCACCGGTTTTGTTGGGCCAAAAGGCAGACCTCTTGCACTCACAGATGAAGAGGTTTTGAAAATGAGACTTGAAAAAATCAAGGTTGAAACCGATGTTGCCGTTGGCGACAAAGTTGAAATTATTGATGGGCCACTTGACAAAATGGTTGGAACGGTTGTTTCTGTTGCACCAGAGGCTGGAACGCTAACCGTTAAACTTGAAATGTTTGGAAGAGAGAACAACGTTGAACTTTCTTACGAACAAGTTCATAAAGTGAACGCTTAATTTGATATTTAATGAAAATAAAACCCAATTTTCATGAAAATATTGTCCGTTATGACATTAAACTGACATTATAGCATGTAGGAGAATCAAGCCAAGATTCAACTAGACTACATTATAAGGAGGTATAAAATGGCAAAAAAAGTTAAAGCAGTTGTTAAATTACAACTCGAAGCGGGCAAAGCCACACCTGGACCACCTGTCGGTTCTTCACTTGGACCTCATGGTATCAACATTGCGGCTTTTGTTAAGGAATTTAATGATAAAACCGCTTCACAGGCAGGGTTTATTATTCCTGTTGTGATCACTATCTTTGAAGATAGAAGTTTCACATTCGAGATGAAAACCCCACCAGCAGCAGTTCTTATTAAAAAGGCTATTGGTCTTACAAAGGGCTCTGCAAAACCAAACAAAACAAAAGTCGGAAAAATCACCAGAGAACAAATCAGAAAAATTGCTGAAACAAAACTCCCTGATTTGAACGCTGAAAGCATCGAAAGTGCTATGTCCATGATTGCAGGCGCTGCAAGATCTATGGGCGTGGAAGTTGTGGACTAAGGAGGCTGAAAATGAGAAATAAAAGAATGGCAAAGTGCCTTGAAAGTTATGACAAAACAGCATCCTATGATGTTTCAACAGCACTTGAAAATGTATTAAAAACTGCAACCGCTAAGTTTGACGAAAGCGTTGAACTTCATGTTAGACTTGGCGTTGACGGAAGAAACGCAGACCAACAAGTTCGTGGCGTTGTTGTTCTTCCAAATGGAACAGGTAAGAGTGTTCGCGTTTTGGTTATCGCTCGTGGCGATAAGGCAGACGAAGCAACAAAGGCTGGCGCAGATTTCGTTGGTGGCGAAGAAATTGTTGCAAAAATCAACGGCGGATGGCTGGATTTTGATGTCTGCATAACAACCCCTGATATGATGGGAATTGTTGGCCGTATTGCAAGAATACTTGGACCAAAAGGCTTGATGCCAAACCCAAAGAGCGGAACAGTTACTATGGACGTAACAAAGGCTATCAAAGATGTTAAAGCCGGAAAGGTTGAATACAGACTTGATAAAACCAACAATGTTCACGTTATCATTGGAAAGAAGAGTTTCGGAAAAGAAAAACTTCTTGAAAACTTTAACACTATTATGGAGGCTCTTGTTAAGGCTAAACCTGCCGCTGCAAAAGGACAATATATCAAGAGTGTTACTCTTGCTTCCTCTATGGGACCTGGCGTGAAGGTGACATACAACATCTAGGCGAAAACTGCGCTGAGGGCTCGTTTTGTCCTGCGGACAAAAGCATCGCATTGACGCTTGTTTTCGCCTCCTCGCGACCAAACGCAAGTCGCACTGCGTTGGCGACTTGGTCGCGACTCTCTTGCGAAGAGAGTGCTTCGAAGAAAGTGGTTGAAAAAACTGCAAAGAACATCGATTCTGTATGCCGGGCAAAGCCCTTTCTCATCAAAAATTTTATAGCAGGATTTGAGTGTGTGAAAGCGAGTCTCTGCGGGCGACTCTCTTGCGAAGCGGGGCGTTGGGGTTTTGTGAAAGCGGAAACTTTGCGGGCAATGGGGTGGATGATAACGCACCGCTGTCATTCTGAGGCGAAGCCGAAGAATCTCAGTATGATTAACTTTAATGGGATTGCTTGACAAAAAACAGACACAGTCTGACAAAAATAGTGCTTTTTAAACAGCATAATCGCGTTTAATTACTACAAAATATTTTTTGAAATTTGCCAACTTTTACCTATTTTGTTTGACTTGAAGGCAGATTTAAGATAAAATAGTCTTGTTATATACTAAGACTACAAGGAGAAAACTTTATGAAAGTTAGAAGAAAGGCTTTTTTTAGAGGTTTAGTGCTTGTCATGGCTTTTGCTATGACAATCTTGTGTTTTCCTCTTAATGCTTTGACAGCATTTGCTTATTTTGAGGACACTGGCATGGATGACACCAATTACAACTATTTGCTTATTGGTTCAAATCCTGTCACAGGTGGTGGAGATAACACTTCAAAAGGTGATGTTGTCACAACAGTAACAAAAGGCGACACATATTACATTCCTTTTGCTTATGTTGGTGGCGAAAAAGAAAAAATTCTTGGAAGAGTTAATGACGGCAAAATTTCCAATGAATCTGTTAGTGTCATCTACAACACAAGCGTTTTGAAAGATCAAAAAAACGGCGGCAAAGTTAAGATTTATGATGAAACAGAAGACGCAGATGAATACAAAGCCAACTATGGTGAATTTGTTGCTGAAAATGAAGGAACTTATATTATAAGATATTCTTATAACTATCAAGATGTTGATGGACACACCTACACAAACACCTATGATTTGAAAGTTATCAGCACTCTTCCAAGCGCAAGTTTCAACTTTAAGGACAACGCACAATACTTCATTCCAAGTGTGATTGACCTTAAATGGGCAAAAACTAAGAATAAGGCAGGAGAGGACACATATCGCGATCTTTCTCTTCCTATGCCAGAACTTGTTGATGAAGACGGTGAAACAATCAACCTTTTGAAAGACGGCGAAACAGAGGCAGACCTTGAAAAGCATTTTGTTACTGCCCTTCCTAGCGAGAAAACCGGAAGATATGTTGTTGTAACTGCAACCGGCGGCGTTGAAGGCGGCGAGGTTACTGTCACAAAGGCAGAAGCGGCTGTTGATGACGGAGAAGGCAGAACACACGCAGCGGGCGACCTCTATATTAACGGGGACACTTTCAAAAAAGAAAGCACAGGCGCTTACAACTACACAATAAAGTATTCTTATTATGAAAACGGCCAATTTGTTGCCGCAACAACAAAAGAGACAAAGTTATATCCAGACTATGACGGTGGAAACCCATATTATAAAGAATATAATCTTAAACTTCAATTTGAATCTTCTTGGAACCAAAACGCTGGACAAACAAGAGTTGAAACAACTCTTCCAAAGCCAATGGGAATTGTTACAAATGACGGAGAAGATCAACAAGTTGACATTAGATACACCGTTAAAGTTTACTACAATCCAAACGGAACAACAGTTGGACAAGAACTTGACCCTAAACAATATGAAGATGTTCTTGTTGAAGACGTTGATAATTGGGATGAGGAACATCCAACATATGTTTTGAAAGACCCAACAGTTTTCAAACCTCTTGAAAACGGAACTTACAACTTTGTTTACACAATTTATGATTTCTATGGAAACAGCGTTTCTTCACCAAAAGAAACACGTTATTGGAGAAACATCGTTGATAAAAAAGCACCAACTCCTGTTTTGTATGATGCCTCTGACAGAACATTAAAACCAGAAGGACAAAAAGAAAAGGAAGAGGATTGGACAACCAATTATGACGATGCAACTTACAAATTTAAAACACGTGCAAATCCAAATTCAGTTGTGGTTTACGCTATTGGCATTGACGATAACTACACAACAACAGAAGATTTTCTCACAGAAGCACCAGAAACTTCAAAGAGAAAAATGATCAGAAGAATTAGAAATGATCAAGAAACAAAGTTTGATATTGAAGAATATCACAACAAAAACTTGGTGTTCAATTACAGAACAACAACAGAAGCGAGCAACGCTCATAAAAATCTTTATACAAACAACTTCCTCATTCAACAGAAGAGAAATTATGAAGATTTTGAAAGCGACGAAGATGCAAGAAAATGGCTTTTGGAAAATCAATACTTGCTTGTTTTGGACAATGCAAACGCACAACACTTGTTCAAATTGTTTAAATCAAACTTCACAAGCGTTTTAACAAATTCAGACGATCTTGCTGATGACCTCTACGCAGATAACGCAGCATCTTTTGAAGAATTTTTGAAAAAATATTCAAGTGAAGATGCAACTGAGGCTCAAAAGGCAATTCTTAAAACCTTCAAAGCAGAAATTGAAAAAATTGGTTTTGCATATCTTCCAATGAATGCCACTTTCGGTGCAACAACAAATGGTGCAACCGAATTTGACGACAACATCAAAGGAATGGGATATGGTCAATACTATATTGATTATATCGTTTATGACGATGCCGGAAACAACCAAACATCAACAAAATCAATTTATGTTGGCTCTTACACAGACAGTGAAGCACCAACTCTCACATTTGCAACATCACTTAGAGACACCTATCTTCCAGATGCAACAATCACATTCACTGCTCCAACAGCATCTGATAACGGTGACAGCGTTGACACAAATATGAGAATTGAAACTTATTACAGATATTTGACACAGGATGATAGTGCAGGACAAAAAGCAATCACCGATCTCAAAGATAAAGATGAAAATGTGCTTTCTGCTCACACTTTGAAACAACTCTACACTGACCTTAGCAAGAAAACCGATGAAGTTTCAAAAGGATATTTGGCTGATTATGCTTCATTCTTGAAAGAGGGAGAGGCAAATGGATATATTCGTTTAACAGACCCAGAGGCAACCTCTTACACCATTGATTTGAACGAAGTTAACACAGAAGCAAGAAAATCAACACCAGCAATTAAGATTCAAATTGTCACATTTGTTTATGATGACAGCGGAAATATTGCAATGTATGCAGTTTCTGCAAATATCGCAAATGTTATTGATAACTATGCTCCATGGCTTGAAGATGCAAAATCAGGCCCTAACGCAGCAGCTGAAACTTACTTGCAAGGACAACCAATCACACTTCCAACCTTGATGTTTGGTGATGACAAGGTTGCATACCTCACCTATGATGTTACTGTAAACCACATCACAACAACAAAGAAAGACGGACAAGATGTCACAACAACAACTCCTGTTACCGTTTACGGTTTGAAAGCAAACAGAGACGAAAATGAATTGACATTAACTCTTTCAGGTGGAAAATTCACACCAGGAAGTTATGGACAATATCAAGCAAGGATTTCTGTTGTTGACATAAACAACAAAGCGGCAGTTTATTTCCTTAACTACTATGTAACACAAAAAATCAGCATTGAAGAGCCAAAAGTTACAACATCATTTGATGGCGCCGAAATTGAACTTGACGGTGACGACAATTATGACCCAGAAGTTGGACTTGAAATTGATGCTCCAAAAGTAACTTATGACATTGCTGAAAGCATTTCTTATGAAGCCTATAACAAACTTGATAAGGCCGCTCAGAGCAGTGCACCAAAATATATCATCAAAGGCGTTGACGAAAACGGTGCTGCAAATGATTGGTTCACAGACAGAACAGGCCGCAACCAAAGATTTGTTGCAACACAAAAAGAAGTTGTTGATTTGTCCTACACTGTAAACTTGCTTGTTTATGATAGAAACAACTTTGAGTTTGCAGGAAGAACCATTGATCCTGAAACAGGCAAACCTTCCCCACTTGGAGAATCTGGTCTGTTTTATGTGGGAAACCAAAAAACAAAAGAGGATGGATTTAAATTCTCTTATGACTATGCAACAGATAGATATATCTTCACCACATCAGAAAAAACTTACGAGATTTATAAAGATGTTGACCTTTCAGTTGAAGATGAGGACAAACCTCTTTGCTGGTTCTTCAAAGTGGTTGACGGAGATACTGCTAAAAAACTTGAAGAATGTGATGAATTTTTAACGGCAACAGGCATTGAAAAAGATGCAGATTTTGAAACTAACGCAGATTTGTTCTTCAATGGTTTGACATTCTATCAAAAAACATTAGGACCATACACAATCACAGTAAACGACACAAAAGGTCCAAAATTTTCAAGCATTTATGATGATCAAGTTGTTTTCCCAACAAGTTTGACAAGAGACGAAATTAAAAACGGAAAAGATTTCCCTGTTCCAGGAATTCAAGCATCTGATAGATCGGGAATTAATCTTGCAAATTCCAGAATCACAATTAGATGGTCACTTGCTGGTGGCACTGACACAGGGTCAGAAACTTGGTATCAAGAAGAAACCTTGAATAATGGTGGAATGTTCAAAATCAACAGCAATGGCTCTCGTCTTGACGGAACTTACACTTTCACTTACCATGTTGAAGATATTTATGGCAATGAAAGTGAACTTGTTAAAACAATCACCGTTGGTGATGTTGTTGCACCAGAAATCTCAGTTGCTGAAAGCATTGTTGAAGAAAACTACAAAGTTGGCTCTGAACTCATTATTAGATACAGCGACATTGACATCAACGATCCTGGTTATGGCTGGGATGATTCAAAGCAACCTGTAATCACTTTGTCTAACACATCTTCTGGCGGTGACGATATTGTTGGGCACAAAGTTGAGGGTGGCATAAGCTTCAAACTTGACCAAGTTGGAACTTATGAACTTAAAATCGAAGCAACCGACACACACGGAAATGTTGGAACTTGGACAAAGAGAATAACAGTTTCTGCAAAGGCTCAGGATTCAACAACAACTTACAGAGTTATTGGAACAGTTTTGATTGTTGTTTCAGTTGTTGTTCTTGCAGGCGTTGTTATCTACTTCATCGTATCAAAAGTTAAACTTGATAAAGAGTTGAAGAAGAAATAAAAATAAAAAAAGACTGAAAATTCAGTCTTTTTTTTGTGACAAAGAATTGATTTATGTGATTGCAAAATAAAAAGCCATCATAGAGATGGCTTTTATGCTTTTCAACGTTTCCGCCTTTATTGATTAATGTAACCACAAAAGAATAAGTTTCAAGAGCGATTTTCTTTTGCTTACTTTTCTTTTCTCCAAACGTTTTGTAACTGCCTTATTGGTTAACATAATCACAAAAGAATAAGTTTCAAGAGCGATTTTCTTTTGCTTACTTTTCTTTTTTCCAAAAGAAAAGTAAGTTATTTAACAGAGATGCGTTTTCTAAGTTTGAAGATTAAGAACACGATTACAACAAGCGCAATGGCTGAAAGCACGATTGCAATTATTGTTGCGGCATTCATAGGCGCTTTCTTGATTACTTTATAACTGAACATTGGGTCATTGTTTTCGCCTGTTACAACTTGAACAAAGAATGTTCCTTCTCTACTTAAAACATATCTTCCTTCGCCGCTGTTGTTATCCTTTGTGATTGTGTGGGAGTAAACAACGCTGACTGTTGAGCCTGAGTAAGTTACAACACGAACTGTGCATTCGCCCATTGTATTCCACATATTTGCCACATTGTAAGTGATTGTTATATCTCCTGTGGTTGTTTCGCCTTGTCCAAGTGAAATCTTGATTGGTGCTTGCCCTGCTTGAATTGTCACTTTGTATGTCCATTCTGCATTTGATAGGCTTCTGTCGTTTGAATTTATTGTGATTGTGTAGGTGCCTGCGCCGGTTTTTTCATCCAAGTATGACAATATCAGTTTGGACAGATAGGTTTTGTCGTTCACTCTTATTTTTGGCAAATTCAAAGTTTGAACATACGCTTCTGTCATATCGACATCGTTTTTCATGATTTTCTTAATGTAATATTTTTCAAATTCATTGAAAATGTAGGAGTAGTGATATTGGTCTTCATTCAAAATTGTGAATTCATACCATTCTTCTCTTAGGGTCACATTTGGAACTGTGCTGAGCCTACTTGTTGCTGAGAATTTCACTCTGTATGTTCCAGATTGATTGAACACATAATTCCCATTTGACTGAGCAGCAGTGTATTCTCTTCCGTTTCTTTCAACAGTGATTTGTGGGCCGCTTTCCGTGTAATAAGATTTTGTGCTTGGGTCAATGCTTAAAGTTACTGTTCCGTTGTAAGTTGCCTTATTGATTGGATCTGTTGATACAGGCAAGTTTGTTTCAATGTTGTTATAGGTTAGGATGAAAGGCACGTCTTTAAGGAATATCAAAGTGAACACATCTGTTTGCCCGCTGTCTGTGCCAAATCGTTGAATGTTTTTTGCGTGATCCATGAAACTTATTGTGTATCTTCCAGAACGCTTTAAGGTTACTTCTGTGAAAACTCTTTCTGTGTTTGTGGTTGAAACTGTTTCTCGAACAAGTGTTGTGTCTGGCGTGATCTTAATTCCATCTTTCAAAATTGTAATTTCATTTAAGTTTGACTCAATTCCGTTATATCTTGTCCACCTAAGCGTGATTTCTGATGTTTGTGGGTTGTCGGAGTTGACAATGATGTTTTCAGAAGTGTAATTTGCAAGATTTTTTGATGTGTTGAGTGCGCCAGTTTGGTCATCCACATAAAATTCTTGCACAAATTTTGAAGTTGGAGGAATGAATGTGATGATGATGTAGGTGTCAACTGTTGGAATGTTTTCAGGTGACGAGCCACCAATTTCTTTCTTGTTTGTTATGTGATATCTAACTGAGGTTACTGTGTCACTGTCATTGAAAACATCGGCTGTTGTTGGCTCTGACACATCAACAAGATTTTCTTTGTTGGTTTTAACCTTGACCGCCGTTTGTCCAGCAACATATCTCATATTTACAATGTAATGATTTGTGTAAACTTGGGATTGTGTGCCCGCTTTTGCTGGTGTGCGATATTCAGAATCATCTCTTTGAATCACAACAGTTTCGCCTGATGCAGTTTCCATTTCAACCCAATAGGTTGTTGTTTGTGCTGTGAGGTTGAAGCGGTAAATGGCAGTGTTTTCGCCTTCTTTTGGAACAATTCCAAACACATAACGTGAGCCGCCATAGGTGTTTTGCAAGTAGGTTTCGTCATACCAAATTTTAAGATAATAGGTTTGCATATTCACATCATCTGGGCACTGCAAAGTTGTTGTTGGGCTGGACAGTTCGGTGAAGTTAACTCCATCTGTGCTTATGGAATACTTAACAGGAACAAGAATGTTTTCATCGTTTGAAGGTTGGGAGTATAGAATCCTGATTTGTGACAACATTGAGTTTTCCATTTCGCCAGCACATATTTGCTCGGTGATGTTGTTGCCGTTGGCGTTTAGAATTTTATATTCGCCTGAACTTAATGTTGAGCCCATATTTGTGTTTATGGTTGGAAGTTTGTTGTAAAGTATAAAGAAGATGCTTCGTCTGTATATATAATTTGGTTTGTCAAGCAACTGAATTTCACAGATTATATAGTATTGCGGATTAACAATCTTTTCTTTATTAACAGAATAGGTGCAAGTTTTAATTGCGGTGTCACCACTTGGTGGAGTTTGTGTGATTAACTCATTTTCTGGGCGTTCTGTTTCTTCATCATCAAATGGGATAATATTGCCATCTGCGTTTGACCAAACTCGAACTGTTGGCTCGTAAATTTGTGAATTGTATGTGAATTGGAAACCGTCGCTTGTAATGTAATAATTTCTGTCAAAATTCGCATCGTAGAAGCCATACAAATCATTTTGAGAACCAACTTCGCTTGTTATGATTGTTTCCTTGTATAATCTCACTTCGCTGTATGCTGTGCCATAATTGTCCGTAAATTCATACACAAGCCTTGTGTTTGCAGTGAAGTTTGGATTTAATACAAATCGCAAAATGTTGCCGCTGACATAGGTTGAAACATCGTTTGAATTGTTTGTGCTTTGCCAAATTGACGACAGGCCAAGTTTGTTTGTCAATCCGTCAACTCCTAGAAGTGGAGTGCCTGATTCTGCGCTGTCGCGATAGATGTTTATGTGTGTTACAAAGTTTTGTGCCACCAAAGTGCTGTTCAAATTTGTGTCGCTTGGGTTTGTGAAGCCAACAAATTCTTCGTCTTGGCTTTCAAGTGTTGGCCAATTATATGAAAGTTGTGCATTTTGGAAGTTAAAGTAAAAACTTTCATCTCTTTGTGACGACAAAGCATATTGCCTGTTGTGAATTGTAAGAATGCTCTTATATAGTGACGACACATTGCTTATTTCGCTAAACAAACTGTCAAAGGTGACTTCTTGGCTGTTTCCTGCTGTATCAAATTTCAAGAGGACATTTTTTTGTGTTGCAAATGGTGAGGTCATATAGTAAGTTGTGCTGTATATGTTGCCAAAGGAGTTTCTTAATTCAAGTTTAATTTGTGCCCAAGCCTCGCCAAAGTAGTTGATGCCTGTTAATGAGAATCCAGGACGGGAATATATGCTGTGAACCATGTTGTGTGATTTTGCATTGGTGTAATCTGCAATGGTGTAAGCCCCTTCAAATTCTTTTTCCAAGTTGCCTTCTTTTCTTGTGGCAGTGTATGAAATCAAGTTGTTGTCATCTTCATTTTCACGTTCGTTGTAGTCCACAACATAAATTGTGTAAATTGTCAAGTTGTCGGCACGGTCAGTTTCAATAATTTCATAATATCTATTAGGAGTGAAACTGTCAATTTTGTCGATTGTTGTGAATGCGCTCTTTGAATTTAAGAAATCGGAATAAGTTGTTTCAATATTGTCATAGTTTGGATTGTATTTTTGGTCAACTCCGTTGTTCATAAAGTCTCGAACATAAATTTCATAACTTTCATCTGTGTGCTTTAAGGTGTTTAGATAGTCGCTTGAAACAGTGTAGGAATAATATGCAAAATCTCCCGTGTTGCGGCTGATGTTGTAACTTGTTTCGTTATCTGAGAGTGCTGTGTCATTGTTTGCAGTTTGTTTTGTTCTGAGTTTGTTTTCGTTAAAGTCTGTCACAAAGCCGCTTTCCACACTTGCTGCAACCAAATTGTCAATGTTGGTGTGAGGTGCTGAGAGGTCAACCGTTATTCTCTTTGTGCATTTGTCATAATAGTCGCTGTTGTGGTTTTTATATTGCATTGTGATGTCAACATAGTCGCCATTTCTATAAATTCCAAGATTACTCAAACTGATTTGTCCGATATAAGATGTGTTGGAAATTTCAGGATCGTTAACCCAAGGCGTTTTTCTTTCTTGGCCTTTCTCATCTGGCCCGCCATAGAAGAGGTTGTTGTTTTGCTTGTTTGTTCTAAATTCAATGGCGTTTATATCAATTTCTGCCATGTATTCGCTGCCGCAATCCCAAACAAGGTTAACTGTGCGTTGATTTGTGTAATAGTTTTGAATTCGTTTGCCATTCAAAACAACGGTGTCACTTTTAAGAGGAACTGCCGAGCCTTCAAGTCTTGCTTCAAAATCTGGGTTAGATTTTTCAATAGTCATTGCAAAGGTCACGTCAAGGTCACCGTTTCGATTGTATTTTGTTTCATCACTGCCGGTTGTGAATCTGCCTTGCGAAATTTTGATGTAATATGTGCCTTCTTCTTTGAGTTCGTTGATTGGAGCACCTGTGGAAGGGTCATACAACCTTAAAAATCCGCCTGATGACACCTTGTTTTTGTCGTTGACGCTTGTTGTGTTAAACACTGCATCAGAATTTATTCCAACAATATAACTTCTTCCTTGAACTTGTTGTCTTACAAACAATTTGCTTTCGTCCATTTCAGAGGTTGCAACAAGTTGACTTTGCATCATCTCTTTTCCGTTGTAAACTTCAACAAAAAGTGCATATTCGCTTATCAGCAGGCTGGTGTTTTCAAGTTCTTTTTCAGTGAGGGTTGTGTAATTTTGTGTGTCTGAATTTTCTTCCACTTGAAATTTGTAAGTGCCAATGTTTTCGTCAACAGAGACGATGTTTGCATATTTTGTATATTTGCTAACAGGAACATAAAGTTTCACAGGAAATTTGTTTGTTGTGAGAACATTGTTAATGCTGTTTGTGCTGTCATAAACGGTTTGACCTTCTTTGTTTCCATTCACGCTGTCTGGGAAGGTGACAACAAGGTTGGCATTGTTGCCATTGTCATACATTCCAACAAAAATTTCTCCACCGACAAGCGCTTCAACATGGGTTTGATTGCTTTCATCAGTGACAGTGGTTTGGTCGGTTACAACACGATTTGGATCCACATAAAACACCAAAGTTCTTTCATAAAAGTCTTTGTTTGTGTTGTAATTGAAGCCATTATCTATGCTGTAAAGTCGGGTGATTACATATTTTCCTGGCTCAGTGAAATTGTTTACAGTGTTTATTGGAAGTTGCAGTTCAACGCCGTTATCAACGGTTTCGTTGCTGCCATATTGATATAGGGTTTCAACAGTTTTTGCAGTTTCTGCAATTTGATAATAGTGATATGTAACATTTTTGTTCGTGAATTTTTTGTCGTTTATATCATAACTTTCAATGCTTGTTGCGTCTTCATGTTTCTCTTCGTATGGATAAAATTCCGCCACAACGCTTTCAACTTGTGTGGTTGTTCCATTTTTAGTCACTGTTGGTTTAATGCGGACATAAAAATCTTCTTCAATGCTGACAGGGGCAAGGTAAGACCTTTTATATGTGCGCGTTTCGCCGATTCCTTCATACACTTGCTCTCCCGTTTCATAGGTTGATTCGCTGTTTAAATTTCTGCCATAGCCCGAATAACTAATTCCAAATTCAGATGCATCATAACTTACAACAATTTCTTGTCTTGCACTGTAATAGTTTTGATAATGAACGAGTGCATTTCTGTCGGTGGATGCGGTCACAAATTTTGTGTTTGATTGGTCACGAATAAGCACGGTTATGTTTGATTCATTTTCCGTTTTAATTTCCATGTTGGTTTGTTCTGAGGTGGTGCTTTTCCAAATAGAACCATCAAGAGAGTTTAAATACCAATTCACATCGTTGATTGGGATGGTGATATACCAGCCAGAATAGGAACCATTCAAAAGTTTTGAAACTGTGTTATCAGTGCTTGTTCTTGTTGAAACGCTTGCTAAGTTTGGCTTGGCCAAAGTTTGAAGTTCATAAAAGGCTTTATAAACATCCAAAGAAAGGTCACCATCACAGTTTTTGAACAAATCTGACAAAGTGGATTCTTCAAGAGATTCAGGGGTGGAGGCAAATGTTGAGTTATTCAAATTTGCAAGATAAATTGCCTTGTTCTTTCCCCAATGCAAAATCGATTCCTCTTGCAAAAATTTGGATTCTTCAACAAGTTCATATTGCCCAGAGCCTTTGTTTTGAAGGGCAAAAATTGGAGAAGTGTTGTCTATGAAATATGCTCTCACAGCCCTGTTTCCTGCCTCATCATAAACCTCCACCAAATAAAGTCCAGCACTTGACAAAACGTAACTGCCCGATATTGCGTTGCCTTGTTTGTAGGTGGAAGTGTTGCCAGCATAATCCACCCAAGTGTGATTTTCTGTTCCCAAATCAATCATTCGGTTAATTGGCAAAGCGGTTAAATTTGACGAGGTTAAAAACGCTTGGATAACACTTGAAGGATCTTGTGTGTAAAATTGTTCAGAAATCAGTGGGAAATATCTTGTGTAAGCAAAACTTTGTGCTCCACTTCTTTTATTTTTCCAAGAAAGTATAAGGTTTTGATTGCTTGAAAAAGAAGTTAAGACTTCGCCAATTTGATATTCAGATCCGCCAGCAAGTGCGGTCACATTTCTTGCAGTGATTTTTTCATATTTTTCAATTCCCTCTTTGTCGATTGTGAAAAAATATTCATCAAAAGCACCATTAAGATTTATTGGAAAATCTGTTCTGCTTGAAACTTCTGAGCGATAGAACAATCTTATTGTGTAATGTGCATCATCGCTTAAAACAACTGAATGTTCCTCTTCGTTTCCGTTGCTTGCAAAATAAGTGTCAAAATCAATTCCGTTTGCGCCGTTAAATTTTTGAAGATATTCTTTTGTTTCAAATTCTTGGGCATAAATTCTAATCATGACATCTCTTCTGTAAGCATATTCAGAATCTTGCGTTTTGTCAATAATTTTTATGTCTTGATTGTAAAACAGTCCAGAGCCAATCATTTGGTCGTAAGCCTTTGTGGTTGGGTTGAAGGCTTGAACGCTGATTTTTGCTTGGTCAGCAACAATCTGGAAATAGAAAACTTGATAGAACATTTTATCAGGTTGGCGGTCAGCGGAGGTTGACCAATAATCTGGAAAACTGTAACCAAGAATGTATATGTATGTTCCTGCTTCACTTGCAATGTCGGTGAGGCCGGTGAATTTTGCTTTATATAATGTTTGCCCGCCAAGTTTTAAAGTTCTTTCTTCATCATAAGCAGAAGAAACTTTTCTTGTGGAATAAATTGAACTTGCAATAAGGCTGTTTTCCGAGCCATTCAAAACAGCATTTTGAGTGAATGAGATTGGTGTGTTGTCGGTTTGAACGGGCCCGTCAAGTGTGTTAATGAAAGTGATTATTTTGTCTGGGGTGAAGGTTTGTGCGTTGTCTTGGCTGTTTTCGTCATCATGGTTCAAAAAGGCACTTGTCACATCGGCGCTGTTTTCAAATACACCTTTTTGAAGGTCATATGTTTTAAGTTCTTTGAGTGGATATTTTCCATTTACTTTTCCGCTGTCAACGTCGGTGTAGTTGGCCTGATAGCCATAAACATAAACAAGAATGTTTTTGGACTTTCTGTGATTTGCAGCGGAAAAACCTTCAAGCACATATTTTTGAAAATGTTCTTCATTCACATAAATTGCTTGAAGAGAGACAACATAATTTCCAACATCGGTGAAAAATATTTTAGCCTTTCTGTTTTCTTTATCTGATTTTAAATCAAACTTAACCACATCGCTGTTGTTTGCAACAACTTCTTGTGTATCTTTGTCATATTCAAATTTCACAGAGGTTGTCACATCTGAAAGTGTTTTTTCGATTGAGACTTCATAGCGGGTGTAATCATATTCAAGGAAAGGAATTGAATTTTGCTTTTCAATATTAACATCTTTTGAAGAATAGTTGCTGTATAGATAATAAGCGTTTTCACTGTTTGCGTTTGTGAAAGGAATTGCGTGGTCAAAGTTTTTGTGTGTTACGACTGGTTGATTGTCACGCAGGTAATTGTCTTGATCCAAAACATAAAAACTATAAACGATTGTCTCTGATTCCTCAGGAACAGTTGTAAAACTTTCTGGGTCTTCACTTTTATCAAGTTTACCAGCGGTGCATGTGTATTTAATAAGGTTTATCTCAACTTTGTAAACACCTTCAATAACCTCATTAGCATCATTTGTAATTTTGATTGTGTTCTTTTTCCCGTCTGCCTCAGGTGGAATTTCTGTTTGATCAAATCTGTCAAAATACATCTCAAAGCCTTGTGGTGCTTCATTATAATATTCAAATTGGTCTGAGCCACCTGTGACAAAATTGTGGGTTGAGTCTATTTGTGTTTGTTCAACGCCATTTATGTATAAATTGATGGTGCTAATAGCAAAAAAGTTGAAAAAGGTGTTGTCGGCTGGATTTGGATAATAGCAATAATCATACAAATTTCCTTGTTTATTTTCAAGGTTGCCAACGTCAAAGGAAAGTTTAAGATAGTTTGAATTTGTTGTCCTGAACGAGAGGAAAGTGTTGTAATCAATAAGGCTGTCAGGGGTTTGGGTGTCCTCATTACTGTGCTGACCCAAAGTTTGACTTGTCAAATCCTGAATTTTGAAATATTCTGGAACATAGTTGCCACTGCCGGCATCTTCATCTGCCACAGTTGAAGCAAAAGCAGAGCTCACAGGAGCAGTTCTGCTTACAGCAAAAATCCCTGTGCCAAGAAAGCACAAGGCAAAAATTATGTAGAAAATACTTTTAGATAAAAAATGTTTTTTCATAAACACCTCTCATTTACCTATTTATTTTAACACAAAGAAAAAATAAATCAAAATAAAATAAGATATTATTTATTATAAATAAATAAATATAATAATATACAAAAATTGCACTTGCCTATTTTTCGGGCATAAAAATAATTAAAAAATATTTTAAAATTCAAAAAAATAAGCAAAAAATGCAAAAAAATCAATAAAAAAATGCATTTTTTTAGTAATTTTTTGATATTTTTTAATCAAAATATTTTTATGACCAATTTTTTTAAGAATTTGTTTTTGTATATAAGTGCTTTTGTTCCAATGTATTTTTTGGTGCTGATTAGGCTGGTTGTTGAAATTGCAAATGCAAATTTGACTTTCAATGTGTTAAACACAATCAACCTTATCACTCTTCTTCTTTTGATTGGAACGGGAATTTTTGGCCTTGTTTGGAACATAAAACTTTCCAACGACAAATCAATCAAAATTTCCATTGTTTCAAAAACAAACATAACCGACAAGCACTTTTTGGGATATTTTTCTCTGTTTGTGTTTTTTGCAATTCCACTTGACCTTTCTCTTGTGAGCGCTTATTGCGTGTATGTGTTGGTGCTTATTATGATTGGAATTGTTTATATTAATAATTCTCTTTATTATATAAATCCACTTTTAAATTTGCTTGGTTATAATTTTTATGATATTGAATATATTGAAGAAGGGTGCCACGAAAAAAAGAAAGCAAAAATTTTCTATCGTGGCGAACTTAAAATTGAGGGCAGAGTTTACAAAGTTAAAGTGAAAAACGAGCATTTTTGTTTTATTGACAAGAAAAATTCTTAAAATGGCTAAGTTTTTTTAAATTTTTAGTTCATTAAAATTATTTTTTGGCGAAAAGCATTGACTTTGAAAAGAACAAAGGTGTATAATGATGTGGTCCTCATTTGGGAACTTTTAAGGAGAAAACATGATTTCTGAATACGAACAAAGCGAGATGTTTCAAAAAAATTACAAAGCATACGAAGCCATAATAAAAGAGCACGAAAAAGCATATATTGAAGATTTAAAGAAAAACAGAGTTTTGCCACTCGTGAAAAGAATGTCAACTTGCAATTTGGATTTATATTATAAATTTAGGGAATCTCATCCAGAAACAAACAATTTTATAAAAAACAGTGTGAATATGAGGGCTGGCATATCAAAACAAAAACATGAATATCAAAACTTGATTGACGAACTTAAAGAAGTGGGACTTTCTTTTCACACAAGCGCACAGATGCAAGATGAAATTTTTGAGGTTTGCAAAATTTTGCTTGATGCTGCCTTAAAGTATGATTTTCCAGAACAAGCCATTAACACAGTGAAAATGCTGCAAGATGAGCGCATTGTTGGTGCGAAAAATTGTGATTTTGTTGCGGTTGATGCGCTGAGAGGGGCAACAAAGAGTTATATTAAACGATATGTCCACGAAAATTCAAAGTGGGAAAAACAAGCCGTAAAAAAATCTGTTAAAAATTTGTTTGATTGTGCTGTGTCGGGAGAATTTGGAGATGTCAAAGATATGACAGAGGAAAACTTAACACCAAAAGAATTTAAACCGATTTTCAAAAAGATTATTCATGAAACACAAAGAAGCAACGGAAAAGATTCTAAAAAAGCGTAATAAATTGCGCTTTTTTTATTTGTTTTATTATATATATAAGAATATTATTATAAATAATAACAAATACTATTAGTGATCTTGGAGGGATTATGGCACAAAAAGGATGGTTTTTGGCGATTATGTGTTTCTTTTTTGGTGAAATTGGGATTCATCGCTTTTTAGTTGGCAAAGTTGGAACGGGAATTCTCTACATTTTCACCTTTGGGCTGTTTGGAATTGGTACGCTTGTGGATTTCATAATGATTTTGTGTGGCGCTTTCACAGACAAACAAGGCAACACAATTCCACTTTTTTCTTAAAAAGGTCAAGCGTAGGGCTTGATTTTTTTTATTCCAACAGAAAGATTTTGGGCAAAGTTTAACAAATTTTAAGAACTTTTTTAAAAAAATTTTTGCCATTTTTGTGCCTATTTTGCGAACACGCGGTGGGACGTCTGGCCTTTTTAAAAAATATCTAAAAAATTTTTAAAAATTTTAAATTTTTTTTGAAAAAAGTGTTGACAAACTTTTTCGCATTATGTTAGAATACGAATGCTGACGCAAAGAGAGGTTGATGTTTCAACTGTCAGCACAGTTCTTTGACAACTACATATTTTTGAAAGATTAAAGTCAAATATTATACGAGTTTAACTTTAAACATTTATGTTTAACTAATCGTAATACGAAATATTTGCATACTTTAAATAAAGTCGAGTAATTAAGAGTTCGTTTTTCAATTTTGAAATGCGAATGCGAAAATGCTAAGAAAATCCAATATGATAAAGCTACAAAGAGCATATAGGGGATGCCTTGGCACTAGGCGCCGATGAAGGACGTGATAAGCTGCGATAAGCCACGGTGAGATGCACATAATCTGTGACCCGTGGATTTCCGAATGTGGGAACACACCCCGTTAATACGGAGGTATCATTGCATGAATTCATAGTGCAATGAGGGGAACCCGCTGAACTGAAACATCTAAGTAAGCGGAGGAAGAGAAAGTAAAACAACGATTGTGGGAGTAGTGGCGAGCGAAACTGCAAGAGCCCAAACCAAGGGTAGAAATACCTTTGGGGTTTAGGATTGACAACATAGACCATAAAAGATAGGTGAAGATTTCTGGAAAGTAACACAACACAAGGTAAAAGTCCTGTAACCGAAATCCGATATGGCTTAGTCAAATTCCAGAGTAGCACAGGACACGTGGAATCCGGTGTGAACACGCGAGGACCATCTCGTAAGGCTAAATACGACCTAGTGACCGATAGCGAATAGTACTGTGAGGGAACGGTGAAAAGAACCCCGGGAGGGGAGTGAAAGAGAACCTGAAACTGTATGCTTACAAGCAGAGAGAGGACGACTTTCCATGAGGAAATAGTTTGATCTTGTACCTTTTGTAGAATGGGCCGGCGAGTTACGATATGTAGCGAGGTTAAGTGATTATGTCACGGAGCCGAAGCGAAAGCGAGTCTTAATAGGGCGAAATATTAGTTGCATACCGTAGACCCGAAACCAGATGACCTAACCATGAGCAGGTTGAAGCGATGGTAACACATCGTGGAGGACCGAACACACGCCTGTTGAAATAGTCGGTGATGACTTGTGGTTAGCGGTGAAACGCCAATCGAATCTGGATATAGCTGGTTCTCCTCGAAATAGCTTTAGGGCTAGCCTCTGACATAGATTACTGGGGGTAGAGCACTGAATAGGCTAGGGGCCTTCACGGGTTACCAAACCTTATCAAACTTCGAATACCAGTCAATTGTTCTCAGGGAGTCAGACAGTGTGAGATAAGTTTCATTGTCAAAACGGAAACAGCCGAGATCCACAGCTAAGGTCCCAAAGTTAAGTCTAAGTGGAAAAGGATGTGTTATTGCTAAAACAACCAGGATGTTGGCTCAGAAGCAGCCATTCATTAAAAGAGTGCGTAATAGCTCACTGGTCGAGTGATAGTGCGCCGAAGATTCAACGGGGCTAAAGACTTACACCGAAGCTTGGGAATTGAATTTATTCAATTGGTAGAGGAGCAATGTATGCGGGCAGAAGCCATATCGTAAGGGGTGGTGGACTGCATACAAGAGAGAATGCCGGCATAAGTAGCGAGAGAAGGGTGAGAATCCCTTCCGTCGAAAGTCTGAGGTTTCCTGGGGAAGGCTTGTCCGCCCAGGGTAAGTCGGGGCCTAAGGTGAGGCCGAAAGGCGTAGCCGATGACAAACGGGTAGATATTCCCGTACCACCGATGCGCGATAAAGAGCGATGCAGTGACACAGTAG
>CANRMV010000005.1 GCA_947631875.1 uncultured Clostridia bacterium | reverse complement strand
CTTTAAAGGATGTTGGAAATGGCAGCATCACAAAAATTAAGGGGAAATTAAATCAATCGGAAGATGACAGCGGCTTTGCCGGCTACGACATCACAATAGATCCAAATGGCGGAACTTTCTATAACAAAGAAAAGAGTGTCTATAAAGGTGAATATCATATCATTTTAAATGCGGCGGGCGGAATTGTCTTGCAGAATATAGATAAAACCTTTGGAACAAACATTCCTGACATTTCAACAAAATTTGGACAAGCAGACACCATTATTCGAAGAGGATACAAGAGGCTTGGATTTTCAAAAGAAAATATTGGAATGACATCAAATGCAAACACTGCCGTTATAACGGATAGCGTGGCCCTTTTGAATGCAGCAAAGGAACAGGAAGGCAAGAATTATTTGACACTTTACACTGTTTGGCTTTCAGGCGAGGACGGTAAGTTTTTCACCGAAGAGGTTTATGTTGTTTACAACCAATATGAACTAGCAAATTTTGGTGCAACTTTAAACACAAATGGTGCATATTTTAACAGAAACCTATATGTTAAAAATGAAGAGTATGAATATGATGGATTTAAAGCAGCATATGGTTTTGGAAAAGTGCAGGGTTTTGATGAAATAAACGATTCCAATGTGTATGTTAAATTCAATCTTATTTATGATTCAAAATCTACTGAATATGATGATGTTTTGTGGGGAATGCCTCAATACAAATCTGCTGACGGAACGGTGAAATATCTTAGAGATGGGTTTGAGGTGGCAAGTTTGCACACAAAGTTTGGTGGCAATAATTTTGAGGGCGACACCAAAGAAAAGGGAAAACTTGATTTTATAAATGACACTTATGACAAAGTTTTGTTTGCTGAATGGAAGGGATTTGCATCTTCTGGAACGGGCGAAAAAGTTGCCAAGCAAACATTAAAAATCACTTTTAAAAAAGTTGAGGCAGGAAATGTTGCCAAATGGGCTGGCTTCAAGGATTTTGAGTGGAGTGACGTGTTTGGCGTGGGTGAGAAAAACAACATTCATTTAGACGGATATGTTGACGAAAAAACACACACTTCTTTTTCAACGAACAGTGTTGCCGATCAGGGCGGTGATTTGGTTGTTGAATACACGTTTGGCACGAATTACAGTGACAAAATAACCAATTATCTTAGTTTTTATGCCAACATTTTGCCAGGCTTCACTTTCACCCCAGCCAGTTTAAACGAACTTCCAGATTCAAATTTTGGACAACTGAAAGTTAAGAAAGTTGGAACAGAAAACTTAAACAGCGGAGTGAATGATGTTTTTGATGTAACTAAAACAATGAATTTTTACAATCTTATTGGAAACAACGACATAACAATCTCTGTGGAAAGAACAGTTATTGGTTCTAAATTCTCTGCAAGTAAAGAGGTGGTTTACGGGCTGTCTCCAAACCTTGATTTGAAGGGTGCAACGCAGTATGATTTGGTTGTTGGAGACCAAACATTTGAAGGAAAAGATTCAAACACAATTTTTGGATATAGTTTTGAAGAAAATAAGGTTTTGTTCTATACAATAAACAGTGAAGGCAACAAAAATACATTTGTCTCAGAGCAATTAAATGGAAACAAACTTGACGGTGACGGCAAACAACTTTTGTTTAAAGTTAATTTTAAATTAAATGCAAGTGATCAGCGCACGCTATATTTTGTTTATGCCTTTGAAACGCGAAGTGACGGAAATTGGTTTGCTTTGTATCAAAGCCAAGAAAGCGGGAGTAAAGACTTTTTGATTGCTGCTATGAAAGAGCCAACAGAGGGCGAAACAAGAGAAAGTCAACTTGTCACTTTCATGCACAACAATTTCAATATGATCTATCAAACAAATGACGGATCAAAATTTAGTGCGCGAACACCAAATGCAGAAGAGGCAACAATTTATCCTGGAACAAATGGAACAGATAGTGTGACGGAAGGATGTTTCAAATACAACAATTTGCAAAAATTTGATGACGCAAATGGTGCAATTTTCCTTTCCACACAATACACTTTGATTTTGGTTGAATATCAATATAATTATGGTGGCGAAAACGGAGATGTATTCAACGAATATAAAAGCGGTGCAGAGGGTAAAACGCTTTTTGTTGAAAAAACAACACAAATTAGTGTGGGCGAAGATATAACAGGCAAAATGAGCAGTTCAGAGTTGAACGCATCAAAGAATTCGGCGGAAAAATATTTTAAGATAAACAAAGTTACAGTTCAACAAGAAGTTGACGGAGTGCTGAGTGATAAACTAAGCGATGCGACTTTTAATAATTTTGATTTTAAGACAAACACGCAGGATTGGCAACCTGGAAGATATGTCATAACAATAGGTTTTGATGATGTAACTTACACAATAAACTTTGGTGCAAAATTTGTTTCCCATTCAAACATGTCCGACTTTAAAAACAGAGTGGATAATAGAACTTATGGCACTGGCTATGAGGCCTATTTGAAAAATTTTGGTGATTCACAAACAGACTTTTTGACGCTTGATGACACCTTGCAAAGTGCATCAACTGTGTTATCGCAAGTCATAGAATATCAAGGGAATTCAGTTGGACTTTTGCAAGTGACAGACCTTTTGTATAACACGCAAATTTCCATTGCTCCTGTTGAAACAACGGGTGTGCAACATTATGGCTTCTTGCTGAGAACAAATTTGGGAAGAGAACTCAATCAAAATGATAATTATGCCCAAACACTTGGCTCAATTTATGACAATGTTTCAGCAATCAATGGTGTGAACAGTGTTGTTGATCAGTGGGTAGTAAACCTTATTGCAATTTTTGAAGTTAAAGAATTGACATTGAGTTTGTCAGAAAGCATTGTAATTAAAGACTATAATGGAACAGGCACAGAAGAAACAACAACATTTGAAAACCTACAATTAACAGGAAATGCTGCAAATCTTGATGAAAATTATGTTTATAACTATCAAGATATTGCACAAACACAAGTGAAAACGGATTTTACATTCACACTTGGTGGGAATAGCCAAAGTTTCTATGACATAGCGGGCATTCGACTTGGATATAACGATGGTGCTTTCATACAAGTTGAGGAGTGGCAAAATGACGGAGAAAATCCACAAACTTTTTCACAAGATTTTAAGGAATGTTTTAACAGCCTTTTGGAAAAACAAGGCGACATTACAAAAATATATTTGTTGCAATTTGTTATTAAACAACACAAGGCCGAGATTACATTCCACTCTGGTGCTGGCGAAGGTGAATATCGTGCCAATGGCGCAAGGGTGGCAAGGGCTGGCGAAGTTAAGAGCGGAGAGCAAGATGTTGCAAATGTAATTTACACAAAAACGCTTTATTTTGGCCAAAATGTAAACTTGTTAAGCGACCAAACAAATGATTTTATAAACATCAGCACTTTGTTTGGAACAAGAAAAGGTTATAGGTTTGTTGGTTGGAGCGTGTTTGGCAAATCTGGCGAAAATCGTGCAGATGAAGCAATATTGGACAATGTGTTTGCGTTCACAACGAATTTCAACAAAAATCTTGGTCAACACAGTGAGGGCACAAACATTTGGCAGATTCACATATACAAATTGTGGCGTGCAAACGGCTATGAGATAACTTTTGACGGCAATGGCAATGATGCAAATGCTGCGCCAACCCCAAATTCAATTAACTTAAATTATGATGCTCCACTTATATTTGACGGAATTCCAAACAATGTTAAACGATTTGGTTACACTTTTCTTGGCTGGGATTTAAACGAAAAAATGTTTCTTGAATATAAAGACGGCAGTTTTAATTTCAGTTCAGATTTAATTGAGAATGACAAAGTTGTTATTGACGGAGTTGAATATTTTGTCAAAGAGGATGAAAATTGGCTTTTGTGCATAGATGAGGGATTTGAACTCACTGCTCGCTGGCAGGCAAACTCTTACAAAGTTACTGTGGATTACAATCGTTCTAGTGAGAAAGATGACACAAAACAATTTGATGTGGTTTATGAACAAGCATCTGGTTTCAAAGAACTTTTGCAAGATGTTAACTCACAAAATTTGAAAAGAAGCCATTTCACTTATGTTGGCGTTTATTATGTGTATAACAATGTCTATGTTGAAGTTACAGAAAATGATGTTTTAACAAATGAAACTTTGAGTGCTGTTTTCCCACAAGATGCACTTGCTGGCTCTGAGGTTCTAACACTTTATGTTGCTTGGGACTATGATTACAGCAACTCTTATGCTTTAACCTTAATCAACACAGATTTTGGAAGAGATGTTTACAAAGGGGAAGCATATTTCAAAAATTTGACTGACAAATTCAACGCATCAAACATTGAGAATTCAGTTGGCATGAATTTTGCAACAGGCGACAAATTGATTTCACTTGTTGAGGACAACAAAGTTTCTGTAAGTTGGCAAATTGGAAGAGATGGGGCTGTTAAGCCAACACAGTATTCAGCAACAGATGTTGGACAGTATTATTTCATTGTTTACATCAATTTCACAGATGAGGCTGTTTTGTCAAAGGATATTCCAACAATTTCTATTGGTTTCACCTATGAAATCACGCCGGCAGAAATCGTGTTTGAAAAAAATGAGGAAGCGGCAAAACTTGTTTTTGCAAAGAAAATCATGGAGCCATATTATCCAAAAGAGGATATTGACAAATTGACAAGTTTTGGAACAATCAGCACACCAAACAGCGTTGCAAAATTTATTGCCGACAAAGACAGTTTAAAAAATTCGGAAGATGAAACAAAAATAACCACAGCAAGTGAACAAGACATCTACGAATATATCCTTGTTAAGTTCTATCTTATTGGCATGTCCAGTGGTGCGGATTTTAAAGCATTTAAAGATTGGACATATCAAAATTATGTTAATTACAAAACTAACAGTGGCGAAAATGTTCAGAATATTTTGAACAATTTGAATTATTTTGAATATTACACACACGGTTTTGAAGCAAACTCCTTTGATGTTTTCTTTGCTGATATCATAAATTTGAAATCTGGCACTCTTGCTCAGGCAAAGGGAATAGAAATAGAATCTGTTAAACTGCAAACAAACTATGGTTCTTTCTCGCCAAACTCAATGTTCACAATACGCTTATATCTCACTGCTGCCGATCCAAAAATGCTTGACAACTTCCAAATTAACAAAGAGGGCGAGAACTATTATGTTGATTTTGGCCAAGCGTTCCTGTTGAAGCAAACGCTTGAAGTTCAAAACACAGATGAATTTGTTGAATTGTTTTATGTTGATGGGGAGCAACAACGAGAGGTTGGATTTAAGGTTGATGTCGCTGTAAGTGACAAAGATTTGCAAGCAAAAATTGAACTTGCAAAAGATTTCTTATTCAACATTTATGGGCGCAAGTATCAGTTGGTTGACAGTAAAAATTACATTTTTGTGGCTGCAAATGCCTACACATCAAATTCGGGAACTGCCGAAGAGGACACACTTTTCAATTTTAAAGATGAGATAAACTATATATACATTAACAATGTTTCAATTCTTGCTTTGAAAGATATAAATGCTGATGCAAACAGTTTTGAGTTTGATAATGCTGCAAATTATTTCAACTTAACGATGAAAGAAGATTATGTGTTTACAATCAAAAACACAAGAGGTGTTGCACATATAACAGTTCAAGCGAAATACAACACTTTTGAAACAAACAGCGGATTTGAGGAATACACCTTAAATGCAGAAAGGTTAAGTTCTCTTGGCATAAACACAAATCTTTTAAACGACTTTTTGTATATTTCCGAAATTGGCTACACGATTGACGGAACTTCGGGAACAATTAACCTTGAAAAAGAAAAGATATTTGAAGGAAGAAAACAAATTTTTGCAAACACAGGCAGCAGTGCAGGCATTCATCTTGCAGACATAGAGGTTTCAAATGGTTATTTGGTTGAAATTTTTGCAAGCAGTGCAGTAACGCAAATTAATTTCTCAACTCGCGCAATGATAAGTGACAATATTGCCATTTTTACATGGTCTGAAACTACATCTTCAATCACAGATTTTAATCAATCATGGGAAGTTCAACGAAGCAGCGGAAACCGTTCAACAAAAACATGGAAGCCTTCTGAGGAAGAAGTGGAAAACAAGAATGTGGAGTGGTTTGCTGTTTACACAGATATGGTTGCTGTAACTTACACAAATATTCCTGGTGAGGAAAATTCTGCCCTGATTAGAATTGGACAGTCTAAATATGCAGATGTAACAAAACCAAGTATAAAAGGATTCAATCTTGACAAATTGGTTTTAAAGGAAAATGAAAACTTACAATTTGAAGGCTTGTTTGACACTGCAACGGGTTTGTATAAGCCATATTTTGCAACGGATAACAGAGTTGCAATTTTCCAACCTATTGAAATCAAAACCTATTGGATTATTGACACCTCAATTTTATATAATTCCTATTATGGCGATGAGTATGTTTACACCGCCGATGTGTATTCATTCACTGATGTTTGGACAGTTGAAACACTTTTGTATTTAATTAACCAAAACACGAACCTATTCACATACACTTATGAATGGGCAAAAGTGGGCTCGCCACAAAATCAAATTATTTCCAAAACGCAACAGTTCTCACTTGATGGCAAAGGGACATATCAAGAAAGCGGCTTGTATAGATTGACAATTTCTTCAAAGTTGAAAGATGAATATCTTCACTATGTTGATGAGGGCACTGAAATCACTGGTTCAACATATTACGAGTTCACGCTGCAATTTTTAAGAAGAAAAGTGACAAAAATTGAGCCTAGTGCCACAGAGTCTGATTTTGCCGGCAGCAGCAAAAACCAAATAGGCAGTTGGGGATTGACTGTAACTTATGAAAATGCGGCAGAAGAGGAGGAAGAATTCAGCGTTGTTTATAACTCTAAGGATTTTGTTGTAACATATGCTGGCAAAGTGGTCACAGCCATGATAGACGCAGGGGTTTACACAATCAAATACAAATTAAGCAGCGATTTGTATGATATTTCTGCTTTGGACATGGCAAACGTTGTGGAAGATGACGGAGAAAGTTGCTATCAATTCACTTACACAATCAAACCGGTTGAGGTTGAACTTGAAGATTTCAGCATAGAAAAAACATTTAACACTCTTGTTGGCGAAAAAAGTTTTGTTGAAAATGTCATCACACCAACGGGCGAAAGTGTTGCCATTTCTTTGACAAGAGATAAAGACAATGAGCTGGATGAACATGTGGGTTCTTACAAGTTATATTTGGATGGCACAGCCACATTTAGTCCAAACTATACATTGAAAAAAGGCAACATCAAACTTGTTGAAAATGGAGTTGTGTTGGACAGCACCCAAGAACTTGGAACGCTTTACATCAGGCAAAGCGGCGGCTTGGAAATTAGGGTCGATGGCTTGGATAGAGATGATTACACAGCACAGTTTAATGCAGAAGGATATACATTTGCTTTGAAAGTTGTTAACAGCAATATTTCGCTTCAAATTTCATGTAATGGCAGTGTTGTTAAGTCATACAACTTGAAATTCTTTGACAAATCAACTGCAAGTTTCATCACAAACAGCACAATTTTGTCCATTTTGCAAGAATATGTTGGAGGGCTTTCAACAACCTTCCGCAGCGAAGCAACGGGCAGCACCGCCGCCAAAGTTTTGGAAAGTGGAATATATTTCTATGTTGTGACCATAAGCGCAGATTTTAACAAATATTATCAAACCACAGAAATGTCAAATCAATATAGATTTATTATTGAAAGACGAGAAATTGAAACTGATTCTTGGACAATCACAAAAGTTTATGACGGAAACAACACTCTAAAATTGGATTTGGAGGGGCACGCACTGACCGGTGATGCCGAAATGTATGTAACAGCAACATTCTCATCAATTCATGCTGAGCAGAATTTGAGGGTTACGCTTGTGCTTGAAGGCTCAGACAAAAATCTTGCCAACTACAAACTTACAAAAACGGAATTCACAAATGGTGAAATCACACCAAGAAACGCAACTATGACTTTTGGCATTGACAGTTCGTTTACATATGGTGAAATTTCGGAAAGCAATTTGGAAGGTTTAATCACCAGAAAGAGCGTAACTGACGGAGCTTCTGCCGGTGGCAACAGTGTTGAGGACATTCTTTATGCCAACACCTATTCTCTTTCCTATGGCATTAAACTTGCCGACAATGGCGCGGTGCAAAAATCGCCAAGAGGTTTCTATTTTGTGGGAACATACAGTTTGGACATCAAGGTTAATTACTCAAAAGACTTTAAGTTCACCATTGCTTATGAGCCTGCAACGTTCACTATTGACAAAAAGATTGTCTCTGACCACCCTGTGACAAAGGTCACAAGAACTGTGCTTGACGAAGTTGAGGATGAAATTTTGGACACATATTATGACACGGCAACAGGCGACACACTAATTTTGCATTACACAATTTCTGGTGATTACAACGATAATGGGCATTACAAAGTTGGCGGGCCTTATGACTTTGTTTTAAAAGAGGTCACAAGCGGCAACAATGACCTTCCAAATTTGCAAGATAACTACACAATCACAATTCCAGAACACAATCAAGGTTTGCAAGTCACAGCGGCAGCACAAGCACTTTATATTGAAATTGTGGATGAAACAATTTTCAAAAAGGCTTACATTTCAAAGGAATACTCTTTCAGCATTTCGGGAACAACACTCAGTTTGAATGGCGGAGCAACAGCAACATCTGAAATCCATTTCTTTATTAAAGACGGAACGGAAAATAAACCAATTACAAGTGTTGACACTTCAAAACTCACAATTTTCAGCGGAATTGCTTCCAACACCAAATTTAAAAATGTGGGCAACTACAATTTGGGCTTATCTGGCACTGTTGACGGCTACACGGCAGTTTCGTTTGCCAAAGCGTATGTTCTTGTGATTGAAGCAGCAACAATCACTGTTCCAGACAGTGTCACAAAGGTTTATGACGGAAACAATGTTATTGATGTCACAGAAATTTCTGGTGTTTTGGAAAGTGACCAAGTGAAAGTCACAGGAAGATATGAAGACATAAATGTAAATGAAGCAGGTGCAAATTGGGATGTTGCTCTCACTTTAAGCGGGGAGCAAGCAACAAACTACAAACTTTCCAAAGAGACCATAAAAGGCACAATCACAAAAGCAATAGCACATTTTGCTTATGCTGGGCAGAAAGAGGCTGTTTTTGGAACTATCAACAACTCTTATGGTTTTGAAAGATTTGTTTCGGCATTTGAAGGCCCTGTGGACAACACAAAATCGGTTAGCATGTCGCAGTATGAACTGAATGTTTCAGTGAAACGAGCCGATGACAAACCTCTTTACAGTGAGGCCAATTTCTTGCATGCCGGAACTTACACAATCACCTTTACGGCAGTGGAAGCGGGCACAAGAAATTACACATTTACAGATCTTGAAATCACACTTACAATCACCGCTTTAACTATTGATGTTTCCTTCTCAACACAGGGACAAATTCAAGCCACCTTTGGCGAGAATGCAGCAAGCAATCCACAAATTCCATTTATGTTTAGAACAAATTTGAATGAAACCATAGAATTGATTTTAACAAGAGATAGAGCATCAGAAAATCAAATTGGCTATTACAAAATCACAGGTGCACAAATTGCAGAAAATGAAAGTTATTCAAATGACTACACAATCAATTTCTTGGGCGATACAACTGATTTGGGGGCTTATCAAATTGTTGCTCCAAACTTGCCTTTGTATGTGCTTTTGAGCGATAAAGATGTTGTTAATTCAACGGAATATCAACAAAACAACGAAATAATTCAACTTGAATATGACGGAAAAACTTACTCATCTGTCAGTGTTGGAGGAAACGCAGCGGATGGATATGAACTTGTCATAACCAGCAGCGATGGTTTGTCCTCGCACAAATATGCTTTAAGTTTCTACACAACAAATGATAATGCATCAATTTACACCAAATATAAGGAAAGCATTGTTGGACTTTCTGCAAAATTTGCATACACAAGCGCAATTTCCAAAAATGTTGGAATTTATTGGATGAATGCAACTTCCGTCACAGCGGGGGATTATTCTCAAACTGTCAAATTTGGCAGATATGGAGAAACATCATGCTTTGCCCTACAAATCACAAAGAAAACTGTGACTTTGAATGTTGAGGACAATGTTTTTGAAAGACCTTTCACAAACACTCAGGCCATTTACAATATTTCCAGCGTTGATGCTCCAACAATGTTGAAGGGGCTTGTTGCGGGAGAGGGCTTTGGCTTCACTTTAACATTGTATGAAAACTTGGGAACGGAAGAGGCACCACAAAAAGGTGAAATTGCTCAATTTGTCAACGCAAAATCCTGCATAGTTGAAGGAAAGATTGATGAGGATGATGTTGTTGGACAGAACTACATTTTAGACACTTCAAAAATTAAAGGGCGCATTGCAAAAGCCACACTTGTTGTGGTTATAAACAACAGAGACCTTGTCTATAATTATGGCCAAATTGCTGACAACGCTCCTCTTCCATTTGAATTTGAAAATCCAGAAGGGGTGGTTGCTTTTGATTATTACAGAATGACACAAACGGATAGGCTTGACATTTCGATACGTGTTGATGTGGCAGAAGGGCTGGTTTCCGGTGCAGGATATTTGAAAGTTGGCACTTATGGTGTTCGAGTTTATGCAACAAAAATCAATGATTTTAATTTGCAGTTTAAAGTTGACCGAACAATTTATAACGATGATAACGGCTTGATTCCAGATGCAGTTGTTGAAGTTTTGCCAATTAAAATAAGTTTATCTGAAAAAGCAGAAACTTTTGATAAGATTTTCACAAAGAGATATGACGGAACAACGGAAGTTCAATTCAAAAATGGCGATGAACTTAGGTTTAACATTGTTGGTGTTTTGCTTGGTGATGAAGTTTTGATTTCAAATGTTGAATATGAAAATGCGATGGATGGCAACAGAATTGCAATCATCTTTAAATTTGCTGGCAAGGACATTGAAAATTATGATTTAAGTCAAATTCAAAATAAATATTTTGGAACAATCACAGCAATAAGAGTTAAACTTGCGTTTGACGCACATGCGGAAGGCTCAACAGTTGTCAACCAAAATGGCGGAAATGTTTCGGATTTGTTCATCAAATATCCATTTGAAAATGGCAACATTTCAGCAAGCATCTTGGACAATGCGGTGTTCCCTGTTGAAATCTCTGGAAAAGCCGGACATGCTTTTCTTGGCTGGTATATGCTTTTTGAGGTTGAAAGCGGCTCAGCTCAGCACACACTTTTGCAAAGTTATGCAGTTGGTCTTGAAAGCGATTATACTGACGGGAAATTTAGAGTTAAAATTGAAAACAACACCTATGCAATGAACTTCTTTGCTAAATTGCTTGAAGATTCCACTTTTGGATATTATTACAAAGATGCCAAGTATGTTGATGCGGGTGAACAAATTACATTTTTGCTTGAAGCAGATTGGGAAACAAATTCCTATGAAGTGACAATCAACATTGTTGACGAAAATGGCAATCCTTTCTCACAAGAATATGATTTAGCAAGAGTTGAGTATGCACATGCAAAAGATGAAAGCGGTCTTTCAAATGTGGCAATGCATGGACACACCTGCAAAGTTAATGTTGTGTTTGACGACATTATGAGAATTGGCTATGCAATAAATGACACAAACAAGTGCCAATTTGTTGGCTTCTATTTGGGAAACACTTTAATTAGCGAATTGGGCAATAACAACTTTGTGATAAACCAAACACTTCTTCAAATTGCCCATGTTAAAGAAGCGTATGTGTTAAATTTAAGATTTAGGATTTCACCTGTTGAAATTTCGCTTGACTTCACAGCGTGCGAAAATGCAACGATTGCAAATGTAACCGATTTCTATTTGCAAAGAGAGCGTGTTTGGACTTACAGCACAAACTATTTTGCTCTTAAAGAAAACGATATGACCATTGCAGAATTTTTGGAACTTGCACAATACAGCGCATTGGGCTATGAGTTAACACAACTTAGCAATGTTGTGGCTGCAAACTTTGAAAGCACCTATCTTTATGAAATTTTGCCAGGAAATTCCGTTGACAATCGTTATGTTTTAAATCTTGTTGGACAATTTGCTCCAAAACAAATTGAAGTCACTTTGCATTTTGGCTATTTGGAAGGCGAGGATGAAAAAATCGAAAACCAATCAATAGACTTTGGCACAACTTTTGGTGAAGCGGATTGGTGGCATGTAGTAACCAGAGTGGGCTATGATTTTGTTGAATGGAACACAGCCGCTGCCGGAAACGGAAAAACCATAAACGAGCAAACACAAGTTGACCAAGAAGAAAAATATGAACTTTATGCAATTTGGGAAAAGCAAAAAGTGACCATTCATTTTGAGGTTGCAAACGCAACAGTTGTGTTTGACACTTTTGAAGGCTTGAACATCACAAGATATGATTGGGGATATGAAATAAACAGAATTGATTTTGAAACCACAGTTGCCTTCACAATCAATCCAAATCTTGGATATGAAATTGGAGAGTTGCCAAAGGAATTTGTTTCACTTTCAAGCGGGAAATATCAATTCACAATTCCAGCCAACACAGAGGGGCAGCAATTCTTAACTTACAGAATTGAGATTAATAAAAAGAACAATCAAGTTGTTCTTCAAGGTGATGAATTCATTTTCAATTATGTAGCGTTTGAAGGTGACGCCACCAAACAAATTGAGGGCGGAAAGTTTAGCGTTCTTACTGACAGTGCGTTTAGAATTGAGGTGACCGCTGCAAAAGGTTATGAAATGACACAAGACTTTGATGTTGTTGGCAATCCAGAAGAAAACACAAACTTTGTTGTTTCTTCAAATCTTGAAAACAGAACAGTTGAAGGGCAAATAGTTTCCGTTTTAACTGTTTATGTTACAGGAATAAAGAGTGGATTAACCTTCAATTTTGTCACAGTAGCACGTTCGAATAGAATTTCCATAACCTTCCAAACACCAGAAGGAAACACAGACGAACAAACTGTCAGCGAAGTGTATTATGAAAACAATTCTCACGCTGTCACAACAACAAATTTTGAACTCTATTTGCTCACAGGGCAAACACTTGTTGTTCATGTGAAATTTGCTTATGGGTTTGTTTATGAAACAGGAAATTGTGCTGTAAGCGGAGTTACAGTTTCTGACACCGAAACAACGGAATACACAGGCTATTACAAATTTGTGATTTCTGGTGCACAAACAGATGCCACAATGACAATTTCTGCAAAGAGAAAGCAATTCACCTTAACAGTTGAAGTTCGTTCATATGATTCAGAAGGCCGCTTGGTTGTTGATGGCGTTGCCGGCAACGAAGCCTTAGTTAATGGTGAAGATGCAAGTGCGGGCGTTAAGATTGATTACAACACCGAAGCACAACTGTCAATTAGAATAGCTCCTGCGTTTGGTTTTGAAGGCTGGCTGTTGCCTTACGAGGATCACCCATTTGACACAGCTGAAACAACAACTTACAAAGTTATTTCGGACACAACACTTTATGCGGCATTCTATGAAGGCGAAAATTATGTCATTTGGTTTGGCACTGTTCTTTTGGACACAAGATATTTCCAAGTTGAAGAAGAACTTGAAAGCAGAAAAAATTACAGCATATTCAGCGACGGCGGACTCTTCTATGATGGACACGAGGAATTGCTTTCAATAGGAAGCGGAAATAGACAGTATGCAACCATAAAGAACATAACTTCAACAGAATTTATGTATGCAACCCCAGATGGCTATGACTTTGTTGGCTTTGGATATTATATAGGCACCGATTTTGTTGTGGCGTATGACGGAAGAGCAGATTTTGTGAACGGCAAAGCGGTGTTCTCAATAAAAGGAAACCAACTTCAATCAGAGGTGCGAGACGTTTATGTTATTTTACAAGCAAAGGAGGTTGAACTTAGTTTCTCTTCTGAACTTGAAATTGAAGATGAGGTTTCAGCCCTTGAAGCGGATTTAAGTGAAGTTACAATAAGAAGCGGAGCAAATGCTTTGAATAGTTTTGGCTATATTGACAGCACGCGCATCCACTTTGCTGGTGACGATTTTGTTGACGGAAAATTGGTTTCAAATTCAGAGTTCTCCATTGTTGCACATTCAGGCGGCGAGTTTGAACTTTTGATAAATGTCACAAGAAGAGGCTTTGTGCTCAGCCGAATTGATTACACCGGCGACATAATGATTATAAATCAAGAAAATCCAAATGGAGACGGGCTTTTGTTCAACGTTTACGTTTTGTCAACCAACACAGGATACTTTGGAATTAAATTGGTTTACACCTCACAATTAAACTTTGTCGACCTTTCATTTGTCAGTGAAAAGACGGGCGAGAACTTTGAGGTTGATGGCGGATTGTTCAGAGTTACAATAGACGATGACAGCAAAGGTAGAGCGTGGGTTTCAAGCAATGAAACCTCACAAATTCGCGTTTCAGGTTACACCAATGTTGGCTTCTCAGTGACGGCATTTATAAGGGCAGGCTTCACATTTAAAAACGCAATAATTGTTGCAGCCGATGGCACAGAGATTATTGTTGGCGAAATTTTGTTTGAAAAACTTGTTATTGAAGATACGGGTTTCACGGGCAAAGTGACATTCAAAGTTAGAGATTTCTTGGATGTGAACAGTATAAAACTTATGCTTATCCCAACAACTTACAAGGTTTTGTTTAAAGATGGTGACACAGTTTTGTTGACAAGAAACATTTATTATTTCGAAAACTTTGATCTCAGCTTGGATGAAATTGCAAAACTCACTTTGAAGAGAACGAACTATGTTTATCAAGGTTACTTCACGCGTGAAAATGGTGCTGGCAGACTTTATGTTAACTCAGATTACATGTTTGTTGGACCTTGGACGGAAAATGGATATGTTCTAAATTCAATCACTCCAACACACTATGTTCTTGACGACAACTCACAAATGTTGCCAGATGGCTCTATTTAAATTTCACTATATTTGTATATGTCTTACTTGAAAACAAGAATCACATTCTCTTTCAGAACTTCACTTGGCGTGGAACTCACTGCAAAGGATTTGATTTCGGGCGTGAACAGTTACAACTCATGGTATTATTTCACAGAGCCTATGAGCATTGAAGTTGCATATGGCATAGATATTCGTTTTGTTGCACCAAAAGTTGCTGGTTTTGAGTTCTACAAAATGATAATTTCGCAGCGTAGGCCAGGCGAATCAGATTGGTCTTACATAGACACTTCCAATTTTGCTTCATCAAACAACATTCCTTGGATTTCTGATGAGGCGGACCCATATTCAGAATGCAGGGTTGAACTGTGGTATTTTAGACAAATTAGCGTTCAAATTGATGGCGGGCTTGGGAAATACACTCTTTCACAAGAAGGCTATGAAGAAGGCAGCAGAGGCGGTGCCTATGAACTCAATCAAAGAGGCTATTATGATCCAGAAAAAGAGGTCACAGTCTTTGCCGAAGCGGATGAAGGATATAGATTTGTTTCTTGGAGCGTTTATCCTTTGATTGGCAGACCTTCAACAAATTCAACCTACACAGTAAAACCAAATCAAAATTCACAACTCTCAATGAGACTTGTGTTTGCAGGAAAAAGCGTTTTGGTTAAATTTGATTATGATAGAGCAAATGGAAACATATCGGAGGCAAGGCGAAAGGGCTTCAAAGGTGAAGATCTTGGCGCTTGGAACAATCCAACTGAAATTAATGTTGCAGTTGGCGACACAATCACATTAAAAATTTTCATTTCTCCAAATTATGGATTGCTTTGGAACTATAAGGACATTTTTGGAAATGTTAAAGCGTTTGAGAACATCAAATATGTGCGCTATGAAAAAGGCTATCAATATTTCCAATTTGAAATTTTGCAAGAATACAGTCCAAACACATGGGGAGCATCTTTGCCAGAAATAACAATTATGCCAATCTTCGAGAGCCAAAGAGTTTCTGTGTTCATCACAACCAATTTGGAAAATGTGCTTGAAAGTGCAGTGGATGAAAATAATGTTAGAAATGCGGGTCAAGTTCTTTATCAAGGGCAAGAAGCCAAAGCTTTCACAGCAGCCTTAAATGAGGGTGACATCATCATTGAAATTCTTGTTTATGGCAGATATTCAATAAGCCAAATTGTGATAACCAACAAAGGCAACTCTTACAGCAACCCAGAATTGTTTGAAAATGGCAAAATTGTTCTTTCAACAGCATTTATTGAAGAAAATTCAATCGAAGGCTCAATAGCCATTGACATCACATTCAAACGAGAGATTTGGGACGATGAAATCCTTGAAAATGAGCAGTTGTCTGGTTGGGGGTCAAATGAAGATCCATACAGAATAACATCTGTTGAAGACTTGATTTTGATGATGAGGCTTGTGAACAGTGGAGCAGTTTCAAGACGTGGCTTAAAATATTCAAAAGCAAGTTACATCCTAACAAACGATCTAAACCTCAATGAAAAATTTTGGACACCAATCGGCACAAAAGAAAATCCATTTGACGGGACATTCAACTTTAATGGACACAAAATTAGTGGCGTTAATAATGCGATTTTCTATGAAGAAGTTCACTACTTAGGCTTGTTTGGAGTTTTAGGGCCAAATGTAAATATCTATATGAGAACGGGCTCAAATTGGTATTTGTATTTAATTATTCCAGCAGCCATAATTCTTGTGATTGTGCTTTTCATCGCATTCTTCTATGCAAGAAAACGCAAGAAAACAAGAGAAGACATGGCAAAGAAATGATAATTCAAATCAAAGAACAATATAATAAAGCAAGGAGAAAAATATGCTTCTTGCTTTATTTGTTTTGGGGTTGGTGCAGGGACTAACTGAGTTTTTGCCTGTTTCCTCGTCTGGACACATTGTGCTTTTGTCTAAGGTTTTTCACATGGAAGAAAGTTTGTTTTTAAGCATTCTTTTGCACATAGCCACATTGCTTTCAATAGTGGTTGTTTTTCATAAGGACATTTGGACAATGATAAAACACCCTTTTTCAAATCAAACAATTATGCTTGCTGTGGCAACAATTCCAACTTGTTTGATTGTGCTTGTGCTTATGCCGCTTGTGAAAATGGCTTTTGTTGGTGAATTCTTGCCAATTTGTTTTGCTATAACCGCTTTAATTTTGTGTATAAGCCAAATGCTGGCAAAGCGTAAAACTCAAAATTGTTTAAATTTGAAAACCGCTTTTTTCATGGGAGTTGCACAGGGCTTTGCTGTTTTTCCGGGAATTTCCCGTTCTGGCTCAACGATTGGGGCGGGGCTTTCTTGTGGAGCAGAAAGTGACAGCGTCACAAAATTTTCCTTTTTGATGTCAATTCCAATCATTTTGCTCTCGCTTTTAATGGAAATCTTTGAGGTTGCAACAAAAGGCATTCAAATTAATTTGCCTGTTTTTCCAACAATAGTTTCCTTTTTAACGGCATTTTTAGTTGGGATTTTTGCCATAAAAGTTATGCTTAAATTCACACAAAAAGCAAAACTTCACTACTTTTCTTTGTATCTCATCGCTCTTTCAGTCATCTCACTTTTTATTGTTTGATTTAGCATATTTGAAACAACTTGGACAATAAAATATTTTCTATGAAAGAATATTGCAAATCTGTTGAAGAGGTGATTTTGGATTTCGGCACAGGCAAGGATGGGCTTTCACAGGAAAAAGTTTCACAAAGAACTGCCGATGCGCAAAAATTGCTGATAAAAAAAGAGAAAAAACAAAGTTTTGTTTCAAAATTTTTGGCACAAATAAAAGATTTGATGGTTTTGGTGCTGCTCATCTCAGGGGTGGTGTCTGTTGTTATAGGTTTGGTGAAAAGATCCAGCGGCGAGATTGTTGACGGCGCAATTATCTTGGGCATTGTTATAATGAACGCCCTTTTTGGAGTTTTTCAAGAGCGAAAGAGCGAAAAAGCAATCGAGAGTTTGAAAAACATGACCGAGCCAGAAACTTTGGTTGTGCGAGAGGGCAAAGTTTTAAAAATAAAAACAAACGACCTTGTGCATGGCGATGTTGTTTTGTTAAATTCGGGATGCATTGTTCCTGCTGATTTGCGGCTTATTGAAACATCCAATTTAAAAATCAACGAGGCGGCTTTAACGGGTGAAAGCGAGCCGGTTGAAAAGAACGCCAACGCGATTTACAGTGCGGAAACAAACTTGGCGGAGCGAAAGAACATGGCATACAGTTCCAGCATTGTTGAAAACGGGCACGGCAAAGGAATTGTTGTTGGGCTTGGCAAAGAAACGGAAATTGGCAAAATTGCTGAGAGTTTAAAGGAAACAAAAAAAGAACTCACGCCACTTCAAAAAAATATTCAGGGTGTTGGAAAAATTTTAACTTATTTGATTTTGCTTGTTGCAGGGACAACTTTCATTTTGGAAGTTGTGTGTGATCCAAGCCACATCATGCGCGCTTTTTTAACCGCTGTTGCAATTTCTGTGGCCGCAATTCCAGAAAGTTTGCCGGCGGTGATAACAATAATCATGAGTTTGGGAATGGCAAAATTGTCCAAGCAGAAAGCCATAGTAAAGCGAATGCACGCAGTGGAAACGCTTGGCGCTTGTGATGTGATTTGTTCTGACAAAACGGGAACTATAACTCAAAATAAGATGAAAACAACCGAATTTTTCACTTTTTTTGACAAAAAAAGCCAAAATTTTGACATTTTTTTAAATTGTATGGTTCTTTGCAATGATGTTCAAATTGGCAAAAGCGGTTTTCAAGGCGGCTCAACCGAAGTGGCACTTGCAGAGTTTGCCAAGAAAAATGGAGTTGATAAATTTGAAGCCGAAAAAAACTTTCCACGCCTTTGCGACATAGCATTTAACTCCGAAAGAAAACTTATGAGCACACTTAATAACTTTAAAGGGCAAAAAACTTGTTTTATGAAGGGTGCGCTTGACAGAGTTTTGGCGCGATGCAATTCCTATTTAAAAAATGGCGAAATTTTGCCACTTGACGAACTCACAAAAAAGCAGATTTTTCTCCAAAACGAAAAGATGTGCGAAAAGGCGTTGAGGGTGATTAGTTTTGCCTTCAAAACGCAGCAAGAAAACAAAATTGTGGAAGAAAACTTTGTCTTTTTGGGTCTTTGCGGCTTGCAAGACCCTCCAAGACCAGAAATTGAAGCGGCGGTTAAAAAATGTCGCAAGGCTGGCATGCGGCCGGTGATGATAACGGGTGACTATAAGGACACGGCCTTTGCGATTGCCAAAAAAGTGGGGATTGTTAAAGATGCAAGTGATGTTATATCTGGCGAAGAAATAGACAAACTTTCAAAAGAGCAATTCAGCGAAATTGTTGAAAAGAAGAGTGTTTTTGCACGCGTCAGCCCACAACATAAAGTGATAATTGTGGAGGCGCTGAAACAACGAGGACATGTTGTGGCAATGACGGGCGATGGGGTGAATGACGCGCCAAGTTTGAAAAAGGCTGACATTGGAATTGGCATGGGCAAAACGGGCACAGATGTAACAAAGGATGTTGCCGACATTTTGATTACGGATGACAATTTTGCCAGCATAATTGTTGCGGTTGAAGAGGGAAGAAAAATTTACAGCAACATTCAAAAAACAATAAAATATCTTTTCTCTGCCAACATGGCAGAGATTTTGGCGCTGTTTCTTATCACGATCATATTGCCGGGATACACCTTTTTGCTGCCTGTTCAAATTTTGTTTGTGAACCTAATCACCGACAGTTTTCCGGCGATTGCACTTGGGGTTGAGCCTGTTGAAAGCGAAGTTATGCTGCAAAAGCCAAGAAATCCAAAACAGGGGCTGTTTGGCGGAGGTGTTGGCACAAGCATCTTTGTGCTGGGCGCAATTCAAACGCTACTCACAATGGGCGCATATTTGTTCGGATTGTGTTATTACAGCGAAATCACAGCAATAACTATGGCTTTTTACACCTTAAATCTCATACAACTTTTCTATATGTTCACTGCGCGAACAAACGATTTTTGCTTTAAATCCAATCCGTTTAAAAACAAACTTTTTCTGCTTTCGCTGCTTTTGGGTTTTGGGCTTTTGGCGCTTATTGCAACCACAAATCTGACACAAATCTTAAAGTTGCAAAAATTGGATTTTATTTGCTGGCTTGTGGTGCTGGGGCTTTCACTTTCAATTATAATAATTGGCGAAATTTACAAGGCGATTGAACGATTTGTGCGTGGCAGAAAGAAAAAAAGAACTCTTTTTTAAGAGTTTTTTTATTGTTAAAAACAAATATTTGCTTTTTTTTGATGTTTATGCTAAAATTTATTTATGAATTTCACAGAAATTATCAAAAATCAACCTTTCTTTAAGGAGTTTGTTTCAAAAAAAGAGGCGGGAGTTGTTAAGAACTCCACCTTGTTTATTTGCGAAGATGATTACACATCCTCAAAAGTTTTGGTTTTGGCGGCTTTACTTCTTGAATATGAAACTTTTGATATGTTCAATGAAAGCAGTGCAGAATTTTTGAGAATTGAAGAGGGAATTGACCTTGACATTAAAGTGTTTCCAAAAAACGGGCAAAAACTTTTAGTTGCCGATGCCAACGAAATTGTAACGGAGTGTTTTGTTAAGCCTGTGAATTTGCCAAAAAAAGTGTTTATCATAAACAACATTGATGTGTCCACAGACGAGGCACAAAACAAACTTTTGAAAGTGCTTGAAGAGCCACCAAAAAATGTTTATTTTTTGATTAGCGCCAAAAGCGAAGAGCGTGTTTTGCCAACAATAAAATCCAGGTGCGAAAAAATCAAAATTTCTCCACTTTCCAAGCAGGAAATTGAGAGGGTTTGCCTTGATGAACTCGCTTGCATTTTGGGCGGAGGATATGTTGGTCAGACGCTTGCTTTGGCAAGAAATGAAAACCTTCCACAAGTGACAAAATTTGCCATCAGTTTGCTCACCGAAATGAAGTCAAGCAAACAAGTTGTGAAATTTTCAAAAACCTTTTTGGATTTGCAAGGCTTCACAGACATAATTTTAAAAGTTTTGAGTGTGGCAGTTGAGGACATCATCAAATTGAAATGTGACAGCGAAGATTTAATTTCGCTCACGCCTTACAAATCCGATTTGAAGGATGTTGAGCCAGAGTTTTCTGTGGAAGCGCTTTGTGAAATTTCAAAATTGATTTCAAAGTTTGTTGAAAAAAGAGAGTTTAACGCAAATCTAACAGTTGCAGTTGACAATTTGCTGTTAAAGATGTTGGAGGTGAAATATTTATGCAAATAGATGTTGTTGGAGTGAAGTTTAAAAACAGCAATCACATATATTCTTTTGCGCCAAATGGAAACGATTTGAAACGTGGCGATTATGTTGTTGTTGAAACAGAAAAAGGAAACGATCTTGGAGTTGTTGTTAAAGAGCAGGACAAAATTTCAGCCGAAGATTTGGTTTCGTCACTGAAAAATGTTTTAAGAAAAGCAACGGAAAAAGAAGTTAAGGATGCAGAGAAATTTGATTTGGAAGCAGAAAAACTTGCACCAACCGTGAAAAGTTTAATTAAAGAGTTCAACTTGGAAATGAAAATTGTGAAAGTTGAGGCAAGTTTTGACAATTCGCGCTACATTATAAATTTCACTGCGGACAATCGTGTGGATTTTCGTGACCTCGTTAAGAAACTTGCTGAAACACTTAAAAAGAGGGTGGAACTTAGGCAAATTGGAAGCCGAGATGCGGTTAGAATGCTTGGCGGCTTTGGCCCATGCGGAAAAATTTGTTGCTGCGTGCAAAACTTTGGCGAATTTGACCATGTTTCCATGAAAATGGCAAAAAATCAAAATCTTTCACTTAACCCTCAAAGCATAAGTGGGCTTTGCGGAAAACTTATGTGCTGCCTCTCTTACGAAAATCCTGTTTATCAAGATGCACTCAAAGTTATGCCAAAGGTGGGAACAGAGGTGTCAACCAAAGATGGCAAAGGAAAGGTTGTGTTTAACGACCTGTTGAAGAGAGAAGTGGATGTTAAGTTTGTGGATGGCGATGACAGCGAAATTAAAACATATCCACTTGAAGAGATTAAATTTAAGGGCTAAAACAAAAGCCCTTTTTTAAAAAAAGGAAATTTTTATGGGAAAAACAAAAATTGCAAAAAATGACGAAAAAATTGAAAAAAATAGCGAAAAAATGCAAAAAAATGATGTTTTTTTGCAAAAAAGTGAAAGAATTGAAGATTTGCAATGCAATAATTTGAAAATAATTCAAAACAAAAACCTATATACTTTCACTTCCGACAGTGTTATTCTTGCCAATTTTATTCAAGGCAAAAAAGAGGATGTTGCGGTTGAGATTGGCTC
>CANRMV010000004.1 GCA_947631875.1 uncultured Clostridia bacterium | reverse complement strand
AGATTGACCTCAAAGAGCCAATCAAAATCGCGGGAGCGTATAGCGTTGTGGCAAAAGTATATCCTGAAATTTCAGCCAAGTTCACCGTTGAAGTTTTGGCAGAAAAATGAGATGACATTTTGTCATCTTTTTTTGAACTTGCAACCAATTAAAGTTGTCAACGAATAGGAAATTTGATTTATAAAATTTCTCAGTTCTTCAATTTCCTCAGTTGACATGCCACTTGCAAGTTCCATAGCGATTGATGTTGCAAGCAGCACCATTTCTTCATCAGTGCATTTCATAATTATATTTATTTTTTTTCAAAAAAAATTGTTCTAAATAAATTTTAAAAAATATTGCAAATCAAATAAAAGTGTTGTATAATGTTTCCATGAGAACGAAAAAAAAGACGAAATCTTTTGGGGTTGTTGAGGGGGAAATTAAAGAAACGCAGCCAAGCGAAGAGGACAAACTCATACAAGATTTCACCAAATTTTTATATTATCAAAAAAAGCAAAGAAGCAATTTGCTTGGGGATTTTGCGGACGGGGAATATGACATTCGAGACGAACGAATTTTAAAAGCGCTTTTGAAACTGCCAAAGAAGTTTGAAAATCAGGAAGGGGATTCGATTTACGCTTCCACTAAACTTGATGATTTTGTTTTAAATTTTAGAATTGACATAGATGTTTCTTATTCTTATTGCGATGCAAGAATTTGGTTTATTGAAATTGAAAGTGATGCCATTGAGGACATAAAGCACACCACCCAGTTAGACCGTGTTGTGGAAATTTATTCGCAAGAATTTCGTCAGAACACTTTGGACGGCTGGAATGTTTATTATGACGACCAACAAATTGAAAAAGATGAATTTTTGAAAAATTTGCTTAGACATCAACATGAAGAATTTTTGTTCAACCAAGAACTTGTGGCAATTTTGTCGCAGTTATATCTGCTTAAAATGCTAAAATTTTTGGACACGCTTGGCGAAGATGGCGAAAAACTGAAAATGGAATACAGAAAGTTGATGGAAGAAAAGTTGAACAACAATCCAGCACTTTCACAAGATTTTGCTTTCCAAAAAGAAATTTTGGATTATGTTTTAATGAAACACAATGCTCTTCCCGAGATTTTAAAAACAAAAGCGGGCAAAGAGATTGTTGAGGGCTACCTTAAACCAATTTCAAACATTAAAGACAAAAAGTTTGAAACAATCACAGAGGACATGAAAAAGGAGAAGAAAGAGAAAAAGGCGGACAAAGCTCCTTCCTCAACAAAAGCAAAGGTTAAGGCAGGTGGCTCAAAAAGCGTGACAAAGCCAAGCCCAAAGATTGATTTGTCAAAGGTGTTTGGCAAGGATACTCCAAAAAGTTATGCTCCAAGCATTATTGTTCCATATGTTGAGCCAAAAACAGTTGAGAAAGCCCCCGTTGAAATTGAAATTCCAACGCCAGAACTCCCACCAAGAGGATTGGAACTGCCAAAAACAAGCCCTGAGTCGCAAACGGAAATAACACCAAAGCCACAAACAGAAACAACGCCAACAGAAGACGAACAAAATGCACTGACAAGTGTGGGTGAAGAGATGCTGTTTGCGGTTGAAGCAGCAAAGGGCACACCAGAGGCCACTGTTGCAAATACGTCCTCAGCTGCGAAAGCGTTGAATAAGTCTGGTGAAGAAAAAATGATTTGATTAACTAATTTATTTAACAAAAAAAGAGAGGGTAAAACCTCTCTTTTTTAATGCATTTTAATATCCGCCTCTACCACCTTTTGTGTTGTTAACATAAGGTTTTGCAGGTGTGTCCTTTAATCCTTCTCTGAGATTTAAACGTGGATTTGGCTCACTGTCTGGAAGAACGCCAATAAATTTTTCTGCTTCATAGTTTCTGTCAATGCATTCTTCAAGGCAGGACACATAAGCATCTGCAAGTTCAATAGAAGTCATTGCAACACCATCAACCTGTTTGCCCTTTTTAATTTTTTCAAACATATCATTAAACAATTTCACATTTGGCAAATATACTTTGTTGTATCTGTTGTCTTGACAAGCAATAATTCTGAAAAATTGTTTTGTAACCTGATTTGTAAGGATTCCAATTTTGTCATAAACAGCATCAGTGTCCGCCTTTGACAATTTGTCCACAATGAAGCCAATAAACGGAGAATTAATTGGTGACGAAAAATCAGCAAACGCTCTTACAATAGGAATGACATTAGGTCTAGAATCTTTTCCATAACCATTCAAGGTTGATTGTCCCAAATAAAATCTTTCCATAAACACCTCTTTTAACGAATTTTCGTTTAAATTTCGCTTTTATTATAACATGATTTTTTGCGTTTGTAAATACCCTTTTTGAAAATTTTTAGAATATTTTCACATTTTCTTTAACAACATAGAGTTAAATATGCTTAAAAATAGGTCAAATTTGGGGATTAGCACCCTTGTTTTGCTGGTGAGTGGCTTTGTTTGCAAAGTGCTTGGCGCACTTTTTCGCTTGCCGCTCACAAATTTTATTGGCATTGAAGGAATTGGAATTTTCCAACTTGTGATGTCGCTCTATTCCTTTGCTTTGATGCTTACATGTGGCGGAGTGACTGCCACTTTGTCAAAACTGATTGGTGCGGCGCGGGCTAAGGGGGAATATGAAAAAATAAACGCCTATCTTGCACGCGCGCTTTTTGTGTGCGGTGGCATAGGCATAATTTTGGGCGTGGGCTTTTTGTTTCTAGGCAAGGTTATTTCTTCTTTGCAAGGCGTTGATGTGGGTGGAAGTTATTCATTTTTTATTTTGCTTTTGCCACTTGGGGCAATTCTTGCAACTTTTCGGGGATTTTTTCAAGGTTTTGAGAATATGTTTCCAACTGCAATAAGTCAAATTTTGGAGCAGGTGGCAAAGTTTGCTTTGGGGCTTGCTTTTGCGGTGCTATTTGGTAGGCGAGGAAATTCAAGTGGCGTTTTTGGTGCTTTTTTGGGAATAGTTTTAAGTGAGGTTGTGGCAACAATTTACATTTTTGCAACCTATCTTTTCAAAAGAAAAAGCGGCGAAAAAATGCTGTTTGCCGCAAAAGAAACAAGGAGGGAATTTGACCACGCAAACTTTCTTTTAACTTTTTCCGCCTCTGTTGTGCCGCTCACAAACGCGCTTGACGGGCTGTTTATCGTTCCAAGATTGACAAAAGCAGGCTTTTTAAGTGATGTTGCAACTCAACTTTATGGCTTGCAAACAGGCGTTGTTGGAGCGGTTTTAAATTTTCCACTCATAATTTCAATGGCGGTTACAACCGCACTTTTACCAAACATCTCTTATGCCATTTCAAAAGGGGTGGGAGGAAAGTTTATTATTGAGCGCGGACTGAAAATTTTGCTATTTTTAATTTTGCCAACCACTTTTGGCATGGTTGCAATTTCCTCGCCGCTGCTAACTTTGCTATACAATAACCTTTCCGAGCCAATGCTTAAAAAGGGGTTTGAATTGATGCTTTTTGGCGGCTTTTCAGTGGTTTTTACCGCACTTATGCAATATCTCATAATGCTTCTGCAAGCCAACGGACAGTTCAAGTTTATTCTTTTGTGCACAGCGCTTGGCGGCGTGGCAAAAGTTCTGATAACATTCTTTTTGTCGGCTCTTCCCGCAATAAACATTTTTGCGCTTCCTCTTGGCAACCTTGTTTTGGCGGGAATTGTCAGCGTTTTTTCCGTTTGGAAATTGAAAAAACTTGTCAGTTTCACGCTGCCTTTCGCCGATGCGTTTGCCCTAATTTTTGGCACGCTGTGCATGTTTCTTTGTGTTTACACCTTTGTTGCTTGCAATTATTTCAAGCCGCTGTTAAACCTTTTGTTGGCAGTGCTGCTTGGAGTGGTGGTTTATGGCGTTTTCACCATCCCTTTTGTGTTAAAACTTGGAATTTTCAAAAAAAGAGAACAAAAAGAGGTTTAAAATTTTTACATTTGATAAACATCTTTTTGGAGGACAATATGAATAAAAGTGAATTTGTGGAAATTTTAGCCAAGAAGACAAAACTATCAAAAAGCAAATGCGACCAATTTTTAAACACTTTCAAAGACAGCATATTGGAAGTGTGCTCAAAGGGCGAGGACGTGACGATTAGAAATTTTGGTAAGTTCTGTTTGCAAGAAAAGGGGCAGAGGAAGTATATCAACCCTCAAACAAAACGAATGTTTCTTTCCAAGCCAAAGAAATTTGTGGCGTTTAAAGGCTTTAAAAGTTTCAAGTATGGCGTAAAATAAAAACAGACCCAAAGGCCTGTTTTTTAATATTTGCAGTTGTTTGGAGTTCTTGGGAACGGAATGACGTCACGGATGTTTTTCATACCGGTTACATACATGATAAATCTGTCAAAGCCCATGCCAAAACCGCTGTGTTTAACGCTTCCAAATTTTCTCAAATTCAAAAACCACCAATAGTCCTCTTCTTTAAGCCCAAGTTCGTGTATTCTTTTAATTAAAACATCATAGCGTTCTTCTCTTTCGCTTGCACCACAAAGTTCGCCAATGCCTGGAACAAGCAAGTCGGTTGCCTTAACTGTTTTGTTGTCATCGTTAAGGCGCATATAAAACGCTTTGATGTCTTTTGGATAGTTATAAACAAACACAGGACGCTTGTAAACCACCTCAGTTAGATATTTTTCATGCTCAGTTTGAATGTCGCAGCCCCATTTAACTTTAAATTCAAAGTTTTTGTTGTTTTTTGAAAGTTCCTCAATGGCTGTGTCATAGGTTATTCTTGCAAATTCGCTGTCTGCCACATTGTGCAGTTTTGCAAGCAAGCCCTCTTCAACAAAGCTGTTAAAAAGTTCCAATTCGTCTTTGCACTTGTCAAAAAGATAATTTATAACAAATTTCACCATTGCTTCCATGATGTCCATATCGTCAAAAAGTTCAGCAAATGCCATTTCTGGTTCAATGTGCCAAAATTCATTTAGGTGCTTAACCGTGTTGCTGTTTTCCGCTCTAAAAGAAGGACCAAAGGTGTAAATATTGCCAAAAGCAAGGGCAAAGGCTTCGCCTTCAAGTTGGCAGGAAGGCGACAAGAACACTTTTCCGCCCAAAAGTTCGTCCTCCGGTTTAAGTCTTTTGCCGGAATAAATGTCCTGCGTGCTGACCCTAAACAATTCACCAGCACCTTCACAGTCGGATGCGGTTAAAATTGGAGCATGAACATAAACAAAGCCTCTGTCATTAAAAAATTTGTGCAAAGCAAAAGATGCCTCACTTCTCACCCTGTAAACAGCATTAAACAAATTTGTTCTTGGCCTCAAATATGCCTGTTCTCGCAGTACTTCCAAAGAGGTGTGCTTTTTTTGAATTGGATAGGTGGTGTCTGTTTGGCAAAGAATTTCCACTACGGTGGCGTCAAGCTCATAAGGCTGTTGCGCCTCAGGTGTGAGTTTCAAAACACCGTGACAAAGCACGCTGCTGCCGGTGTTTAGTTTTGTGACATCGGCATAGTTTTTCAGTTTATCGGCGTTTAAAACCACTTGCAAACATTTGAAGGTTGTGCCGTCATTGAGGTCGATAAAACCAAAGGTTTTCATGTCACGCACCGATCTAACCCAGCCACCAACGGTTATGTTTTTGCCCTCAAAACTTTTTGGGGCACTTTTTATTTTCAACAAATCAACTTTTTTCATTTTTCACTCCTTTTAAGGTGTCAAGCGGTCTGGCCCGCGAAACAGAAATTCGGCTTCTTTAAGAGATGGCAAGTTGAGCAGCAGCATTGTGAGCCTGTCAACACCAATCGCAAAGCCGCCATGAGGTGGGATGCCAAACTTGAAAAATTGCAAATAATTTTCAACATCTTTTCCCAAGCCTTTTTCTTCGGCGTTTTTCTTGATTTCCTCATATCTATGCTCTCTTTGCGCGCCAGAAGTGATTTCAATTCCCTTCCAAATGAGGTCATAGCCTTGCAAAATGCCGTTTTGTCTCATGTGATAGAATGCACGCTTTTGAGGAGGATAATCCGTCACAAACAAAAATTCATGTCCAAACTTATCTTTTGCCAGCCTTTCGCAAAGCCTTTCAGCCTCTGTTGTGAGGTCGGTTTTTTCTTCCTCAGGAACGGTGAAGTTGTATCTGCTTTTAAGTTCGTCATAAACATCTTGAAGTTTCATTTGAGGGAATGGAAGTTTTGGCACAACAATGTCAACTCCAAAAACTTCTTTCACTTTGTCACCAAACTTTTCTTTGGTTTTTCTCAGCCCATAAGCAATCAGTTCTGCTTCCAAGTCCATAACATCTTGGAATGAATTTATATATGAAAATTCAACGTCAAAACTTGTGAACTCTGTTGCGTGCTTTTTTGTGTGAGATTTCTCAGCACGGAAGCATGGTGCAACCTCAAAAATTCTCTCAAAGCCAGCAGCCATTGCCATTTGTTTGTAAAACTGTGGGCTTTGTGCAAGATATGCTTTGCGGTCAAAATATTTCACCTCAAAAACTTCCGCACCACTTTCACTTGCTGTGTCGATGAATTTTGGCGTGTGGATTTCCGTGAAGTTGTGATCAAGCAAATATTCTCTCATCGCATTTACAAGTTCGCTTTGGAAGCGGAAGATAAGTTGATTTTTCTCATTTCTAAGGTCAATCCAACGATAGTCCAGCCTTTGGTCGATGGAACTTTCTGGGCCAATAGGAAAGGCTTCGGCGCGGCTTGTTATTTCCACGCTTTCAGGAACAACCTCAATTCCGCCAAGTTTAACATACTCATTTGCAACTGCTTTTCCCTTAATTTTCACAGTGCTTTCAAGCGTTGCATGTGAAAAAATTTCAGCAATTTCGGGTTTTTCATCTTTGACAACTGTCACTTGGATTTTGCCGGAAAGGTCTCGAATTACAACAAATTGCATGCTCTTTTTGTCGCGAAGATTTTCAATCCAGCCTTGAAACTCAACTTCGCCAGGTTTAATTTCATTTATATTCATTTTTATTCTCCTTTTTGTGCATTAGAGATAAAAAAGCCCTAATGCAAAATTTACATTAGGACGAAAAATTTTCCGCGGTGCCACCTAACTTGTCGCAAAAGCGACCACTTTGATATTAAGTTGAAACTCAGAAGTGTCTTTCATTTTGCATTTTTTAAGGCGCTCTCACCTTTTCGCCCTTCTCTGTGAAAAAACTCTCAAAACTACTCTCTTCGTCAGCGTTTACTTATATAGTATAGAAAACTTTAAAAAGGTTGTCAAGTAAAAGATTAAAAATTCCCAAATTTGCCCTTTAAAACATAGAATGAGAATGGAAGGCAAAGCCAAATATGAGGACAATATGAATAATTGCTTTTTTAATAACCCAAGGCCAATTTTTTGCCCCTTTGTGAACTTTAATTGCACGCAAAATCAGGTGATAAATCCAACTTTGCCGGGCAGTTTTGCCTATCTCACCGCCGGCACAACAGAGGCGGCGGCAGGGGCAAACATTCCACTAACTTTTGAAAATTTTTCGGGGAATTTGTTCCTTCCAAATGGTTTTGGCGGAATAGTTTTGTCGGCGGGAACTTATGAAATCACCTACACCGCATCTGGCAGTGTGCCAAGTTCTGGCAGCATGGCGATTGGGCTGAATTTTGCAGGAGTGGATGTGTCCACAGTGTCTCTGTCGCAGGCGGCAGGCAGTGATGCAGTGCTTGTTAGAACATTCGTTTTGACAGTTTCTCAAAGTGGAACGCTATATCTAAAAAACACAGGCGCTCAAACAACCACTTTCAGTTTTGCAAGCATGCTTATAAAGCCGCTTTAATAAAAGTGCCAATTTTTTGGCACAATACATAAAAATTTTTGGAAAAAAGTTTGATTTTTTGTTTTTTATGCTTTACAATAGGAATATAAGAGAACAAAAAACGCAAACTAAATCAGGAGGTGCAAATGGATAGAAAAGACCTTGAAGAGGAATACATTTTCAACAGACATTTGTTTGAACTTTCTGACGGGAATTTGGAGTTTGCAGACAGATTTGTTCGCTCTGGAAATGCGCTCAGGCAGTTTGACAAAGAAAATTCAAGGGAAAGATAAGTGACGGAAAAAATTAAAGCGATTGTTTTAAAATCAACGGATAAAAAAGAGAAGGATAAAAACATTCTTCTTTTTTCTATTGAAGAGGGCAAATTTTGGGCAACACTAAAAGGGGTGAAAAGCCCAAACGCAAAAATGAAACAAGCGCAAATTCCGTTCACTTTTGGCGAGTTTATTTTGGAAGATGGCAAAGCGGGGAAAATTGTCACAAGTTTTGAAGCGATTGAAAGTTTTAGAGAATTTTCCGAAAATGTGGACAAATATTTTGCTGGTATGGGCATTTTGGAAGTGTTGAACGTCTTGGATTTTTCCTCAGCAAGCGAAAGGGCAAAAATGTTGGTTTTGTGTCTGCGCGCGCTGAAAACAATGTGCTTTAAAAAGGCAAATCCAATCTATTCGCTCGACAAATTTTTTATTGAACTTTTTGCCGAAACGGGGTCGGCATTATCAACAGAAAAATGCAGTGTTTGCGGCTCAAAAAGTTTTGATAAAATTTACATAAATTATCTGACGGGAGAACTTGTTTGCACCGCTTGCAAAGATTTCAACTGTGAAGAACTTTCCAAAACAACTTTTGGTGCACTTCGCCTTTTGAACAGCATAGATTTTGATAGATTTGAAAGTTTGAAATTGGCCGCTGACAGCGAAATTGCGCTTTTACGAATTTTGGTCAAAAATTTCGAGGCACGATTTGATGCCAAAATCAAACTTATTGGAATTTTGTCTTAATTTAAATTAGATTTCATCTATTAAAATGTCCTCAATTTTGTCGCTTTGAATTTCAAATTTGACAAAATTTTTTTGCTCGCCAGAAAGTGTAATAAATTCTGTTGTGGAAAGTGGCAAAAAGGAAGTGACAGCACCAAAAAACTCTTTAAGTCTGTCCTCATCAATATTTTTTTTCAGGTTTTCGCTTAAAAATTTTAAGGCACAAGCAAAATCCCGCGCTTTCACACTTTCAAGCATCTTGTAAGGCACGAGGTCTGTTGGATAGTTGTTTTCATTCTTAAAAAAGTTGGCTTCTTGCATCAAAAGTTCCTCCTCAAATTTATATGTCGCCTTTCTAACTCTGCCGTCACTGTCACAAAAGTTACGGGTGACAGCAAGTTTGTCCTTGTCAAAAGCAAGTTCGTCACCTTGAATGTGCGAAAGTTTGTTCGTTTTGCAATTAAAAGCATAAAAATCGTGGTCAAACTGCACGCACGCAAAATCTTTCACCTTAAAAACCTTGTAATTGGGGCTTTTATGCGGACAAAGATAGGTTATTTTTTTGTCGCCATTTTCAAAAGTGAGAGCATTTTCTGATATAACAACATCACAATTTTTGCCGGCAACCGACATTTCCTCTTTTTCAAAAATTTCAATTTCTTTTGGTGGCTCCAAATAAATTATTTTTTGCCCAGCATTTGAAATGATTGAAAAAAAGTTGTTTTCACGGGGGCTGAGCAGGTTTATATAAAAAGGCATTGAATTTTGAGGATAAATCAAAAGAAAAGGCTCATCTTCCACTTCAAGGAGGTCATTTTCTTCCAAAAACAAACTGTCTTGGTCGGTTTTAATTAGGCAGGGATAGGGTGTTTTTAAAAAATATTTCATAAAGTATTATATTTCACTTCGGCAACAATTTATACCCCAAAAATACTGACAAAAATTGACACTATTCATATAAAAATCAGTTTTGAAAAGAAAATTTTTGGCAAAAATTGGTTTGCAGGAGGAAATGTATGAAAATTTGGAGCGACAGCGAAGTGAAGGCGCTTTTTGGCGAAGTGGAAAAAACAAAGGCGCAGCAGTCCTCGCTAAAAAAGGCGTTTATTATTCATGCGCAAAAATTTGGCAGAAAGCAAAACAGTGTGCGCAACTATTATTATCATGAAGTGGACAATTTGTTGAAGGACAGTCAAAGATGCAACAGGCTTGGCATTGATATTTCCGTTCACGACAAAACGCATTTTGAAAGTTTTGATAAACTTGCAGAGGAAAATTTGTTTGAAGAGATTGAAAAACTTTTGGCGGAGGGGCTTTCTGTGCGTTCGGCGTGCCTAAAACTTAGCGGAGGGGATTTGACTTTGATGACAAGATATCAAAACAAATATCAAAATATGAAAAAGAAATTGTCGGCAGAGAATGTCATTCCGTTCAGACAAAAATTGCTGACCGAAAGCGACATCAACAGCCTTTTTCTTGGGCTTGTTAAACTTATAAAAAAGACGGCACTTGAAGAGGAGAAAAGCAAAGATGGGCAACTTTTGAAAAGAGCCTTTGAGGAAATTGGAAGAAAAGACAAGCAACTTGAAGAACTTAAAAACAAATTTGAAATGTTGAAACTTGAAAATGAAGCCTTGAAAACCGATTTTGACAAAAGGGCAGCCTTTAAAAGTCATTTGGACAAAAATAGATTGCAAAAAAAAGAAGGGGACACAAAAAGGATTTGATTTCTTTGAAGGATTGTGCTAAAATGAGTTTATGGAAATTAAACTCATTTCGGGTGCAACAACCTTTGAGGCTGGGGTGAACTGCATAAAGCAAATCGACACATCGGATTTGGATTTGGAAAACATTGTTGTTGTTCCAGATAGTTTTTCCATGCAAGCGGAAAGTTTGATTTTTGACACTTTGGGGATTAACTCAACTTTCAACATTGAGGTTGTTGGCATCTCTCGCCTTGCTGGTAAGATTTTAAGAAAAAACAATATTGCTTACAAAAGGACCACGCCACTTGAAGAAGTGTTCAATATCTTTAAAGCGGTGAAAATGAATGAGGACAAATTTTTGTATTTCAAAAAATGCGATATTGATTTTTGCTCCAAAATTTTGCAAATTATAAAACAATTTAAGGCGTGCAAAATTAAACCTTCTTTTTTAAATGAAGTTGGGGACACACTTTTAGACAACAAAATTCATGACTTAAAACTTGTTTATGGAAGTTATGAACAACTTCTTCAAGACAAACTTGATTTGTCAAAATTTTTAGATTTTTTTGTGGAAAATGCAAAAAAATGCGAAAATTTATCAAGAATTAACCTATTTTTTGTGAATTTTGATGCTTTTTCGTTGGAAATAAATTCTTTTATATGTAAACTTGCTGGTTTTGTCAACAAAATTTTCATAGGTATTTCCAAGCCAATTTCAAACGGAAATGCCTTTATTTATGAAAATGACATCTTTGAAAAAACCATGAAACTTGGCGCAGATTTCGGCGTGCGCGTTGAGGCGGAAAACATTCCAACAAGGTTGAGCGGCGAAAGACTTGCAATGGTTAAAAATTTGTTTTCGTTTAAAATTGAGCCTCAAAAAAGTGACTTCTTTTTGAATGTTGTTGCAAAAAATATGCAAGACGAAATTGAGTTTGTTGTAAAAAGCATAAAGCGTGAAGTGGTGAACGGGGCAAAGTTCAAGGATTTTTCAGTTGCCTGTGCCGACAAAAAGTATTATGACACTTTGATGGAGGAATTTGCCAAATACAAAATTTCCGCTTATTGTGACGATTGCATAAATTTAACTCAAACAGTTTTGGGGCGAGCGGTTTTAAAATTTGTTGAAATTGCAAAAATGGGATTTTCAAAAGAGGCTTTTGAATATTTGGTGCAAAATCCAATTTTTGAGGTGGAAAATCGTCAAGATATTTTGCAAAAGATAGAATATTTTGATATAAACACAAAAAAAGAATTTTTGCAAAAATTTCCAGAATTTCAAAATATTGTAAATCAAATTGAAAGTTTAAATTCTTGCACAACAATTTCACAGTTTTGCGACAATTTGTTGCTGCTTTTAGACTTTTTGAAGGATGAAAAGATTTTAAAATTTTTAAGCGAAGAGGGCAAGTTTAAAAAAGAAAGCGAAAACAAACAATCGAGAGAACTTATTCAAAAAGTGTTTGAAAAGTTGAAACTTATTGGCGGAGAGGAGCAGTTTAATTTGTTTGACTTTGAAAGTTTGCTGAAACTTGCGCTTGGAAGTGTGAAAGTTGAAACCATTCCTTCTTACATAGATGCTGTTTTTGTTGGAGATATAACAGAAAGTTATTTTGAAGATGTCAAAGTGTTGTTTGTGCTTGGCGCAACAGCAAGTGCTTTGCCAAAAACTCAATCTGACACAGGCCTGATTGACGATGACGATATAAAGAAATTGAAACTTTTAGTAAACATTGAGCCGGAAATTCGCGTGTTAAACAGAAGAAACCGCTTAAAACTTTTTGAGGCACTTATTCATGCACAAAATAGGCTTGTCGTTTGCATGCCTCTTCAAGAAGGGGACAGAAAAACAGAGCGCGCTGGCTTTGTGAACGATTTGTTAAAGATGTTTGAAGGCAATGTTTTGCACACTTCCTCTCTTCAAGAATTTGACAGTCCAATTTTCACCGAAGAGGAAACGCTTGAAAGGCTGTTGTTTTCAATTGGATGCAAAGAAAATTTGCTTGAATTGTATTCCAAACTTTTGTCCGAACGCAAACTTAAAAAGTGGCTTGGCTCTTTGAGAAGTGTTGCAAACACAAACATTCCAAAACCTAAGCAAATTGAACTTGCCTCTCCTAAGCAAAAGACAAAAATTTCAGCCTCCGAACTTGAAACATATTTTGCTTGTCCTTTCAAAAGATTTTTGCAATATGACATGAGGATTAAAACCAAAGAAACTTTGGCTGCTGACAAGCGAAAGTTTGGCAATTTTATGCACCAACTCTTGCATTTGTTTGTTGAACAAAATCCAAATGTTTATCAGTTAGATGAAAATTTTGTTGACCAATTTTTGAAACAAAATCTTGCTAAAATTGCGCAAGAGCAATATGATGAAAAATTGTTAAAGCAAAAACATTTTTTGGGATATTTGGAAAATGAAGCAAAAATTATATTAAAAAATGTGATAAAAGAGCAAAAAAACAGTGATTTTAGACCATTTTTGCTTGAATATCGTGTTAAAGAAAAATTTGACAACAATTTGAACTTTGAAGGATTTGCCGATAGAGTTGACAAATTTGGTGACTATTTTAGAATTATAGATTACAAAACAGGCGAAACAAAAAGTGTTTTGTCAGACCTCTATTATGGCAAAAAATTGCAACTGTTTTTGTATGCCGATTGCATTCAAAGAGCCACAAAACTTAAACCGGCAGGCGTGTTTTATTTTGATTGCCAAACCAAATACAAGAAAAATGAAGGCAAACTTTTAAAAGGCGTTATTTTAAAATCGAATGAAATTGTGGAGGCAATGGACACAAGGCTGAAAACGCAAAATATAAAAAGTGATATAATTGGCTTCCACAGAAAAAACACAGACGAAAACGGGTTTTCATACAAATGGGGGCTGGCTTGTGAGGACTTTTCTGAAAATTTGAAATATGCACGCGAAATTTCAAAGGTGGCAATCAAGGAAATTGAAAGTGGATATGTTAAGGACAAACCTTTCAAAGATTCGTGTGAAAAGTGCCAATATTTAAGCATTTGCAAACACGGAAAGGAATTTAGGGACACCCTTATTGACGGCGAGGATGAAGAATGAGCGAAGAACAAAAAATTTTAGAACAAGAGGCAGTGCTTTTGAATGACAAGCCAAAGATGCTTGTTAGTGCTTCTGCGGGCAGTGGGAAAACGCACGTTATGATTAAATACATCGGCAGCCTTATTGTTGACAAAAAAATTCCTGTTAAAGATTTGCTTGTGCTAACTTTCACAAAGGCTGCGGCAACAGAGATGAAAGAGAGGCTTCAAAAGAAGTTGAAAGAGGCAGAGCAGACCGCTTTTGTTATTGAACAACTTGATGCTCTGCCAACAGCAAACATTTGCACGATTGACTCTTTTTGCGAAAAATTTATAAAAAAATATGCAAATTTGCTTGATTTAAGTGAAAATTTTGATATTTTAGATGAAAATTTGTCAAAAAAACTGAAAAAAACTGCTTTTGACAAAACTATGGAAATTTATGAAGAGAAAGATGGATATCAGGATTTGATGTTTTATTATAAGAATGACAAAAACAAAATTCAAGACATTCTTTTCGAACTTGAAAATTTGGTTGGGTCGGTTGCTGACAAAGAACAATTTTTAAAATTGAATGAAGATGAAAGCGAAAAGTTGTTTGATAAAGCCGTTTTGTATTTGGAAAAAGATTTAAAACGCAAATTGAAAAACATTTTGAATAACATATCAAACTTGCATCTAGACAAATTTGAAGAAAAAATAAATGTTCTTTTGCAGCCCGTTTTGGATGCACAAAATCTTTATGAAATCAGCCTTTTGATTGAAAATATGACCCTTCCAAGAGCGCCAAGCGTGAACATCATTGGGGAAGAGGCATCAAAAAAACTTTCCTTTTTAAAAGAGCAAATAACAAATGAATTTGACAAAATATGCGAACTTAATTTGGGCGATTTGGAAAGTTTGAATTTTCAGCGAAACGCAACGCTTGAAAAACTTTTTATAGAGTTGTTTAGAATATATCAAAAGGTTGAGGATGATTTGAAGCACAAGCAAAATGTTTTGGATTTTGCAGACTTAGAAAAATATATGAGCAAACTTTCCACGCAAGAAAATTTGTTCGCAAATTTTCAATATGTTTTTGTGGACGAATATCAGGACACAAACAAAGTTCAAGAAAGAATAATCAAAAATGTGGCAAAAAATTGCAATTTTGTTGCAGTTGGAGATGTTAAACAGGGAATTTATGGTTTTAGGCTTGCAAGTTCGGAAATCTTTTTGAAAGATTTGCAAGATTTTTCTCACGACAAAAATGCAACTGTCAAACCACTTAAAAGTAATTTCAGGAGCAAAAAAAGTGTTTTGAATTTTGTGAATGATGTTTTCAAAGTTTGCATGACGCAAGAAAGTGCGGGCGTGAATTATGAGGCAACTTCCATGCTTAAAGGGCGAGGAAAGTTTGCAAAAGAGGAAGGAAAGTCGGTTTTTGTGGATGTTATAAAAGCGCAAAAAAATGAAAAAGAACAAAAAATGGCGATTTATAGCGTCAAAAATGCAAATATTTTTGAAAAAAATGAGTTTAAACAACAAATTTTGGATATTAAGCGAAGAATTTATGAAGTTTTGTCAACGCAAATCAGTGATGACGGAGTTTTAAGAAAGTGCAAATTCAGCGACATTGCAATCCTTTCCAGAAAGAGAGATGACTTGTTTAATGAAATTGAAAAAAGTTTGCAAGAAAGTTCAATCCCTGTTGTTTCGAGCACAAGGACAGCGCTTGCCGAAGAGCCGGAAATCATGATGCTGATAAATTATTTGCGGCTTTTACTAAACAAAAATGATGACGTTTCAATTTTGAGCGTTTTGCTTTCGGGACTTTATAACTTTGATTATCAACAAATTTCTGATTTGCGAGGACAACAAAGTTTGTTTGAATTGGTTTTTGTAAATAAAAACGAAATTTTTGCCAAATTTTTGGCAGACCTTGAAGAATTTGAATTTGATTGTGCTGTTATTGGGGCAAGGAAAGCCTTTGTTAAACTGTTCACAAAAACGGATTATCGCGCCTATATCAACTCCAAGCCAGAGCATGAAAAGTTAAATTCGCTTATAAATCAATTTTTAAACGAAATTGATAAAAGCGATTTCGGCTTTGATATTCCTGCGCTTGTGAATTATTTTGATAGAGTGGAAATCACTGCAAGTGGGGAGATGTCGGCATCGCCTGATGCTGTTTTGCTTTCAACCATTCACAACAGCAAGGGGCTGGAATATCCTGTTGTGTTTTTGGTTGGGTGTGACAGAAGTTTGTCTAAAACAAGGCCAAATGCGGATGTGGAAATAAATGAAGATTTTGGACTTGCCTTAAAATATTTTGACCGTGCAACAAACAAAGAGCGACTTTCGGCAAGAATGCTTGCAATAAAACGCAGTGAGGCGGAAAAAGATTTTGTTGAAGAACTTATGATTTTTTATGTTGCCCTGACGCGGGCGAAAAACCGATTGTATTTGTTTGGCAATTTCAATGAAAGTTGTTTTGAAAAGTATAACATAAGAGATTGTGACAGTTATTTTGACCTGATTTTTTATGCTTTAAAGAATGAAAAACAAGAACTTTTAAAATGTGGCAAACATGAAACCGACGACAGAGAATTTGTTGTTTTGGATGAGGTTGCTGAGCAAGAAATTGGAATAAAGCAAAATCTTGAATTTGAGGCAGCGGATGGCGCTGTTATCAAACGCATTGAGGACTATATCAATTTTGAATACAAATTTAATGACAACACAAATTTCTCTTTAAAAGAGAGTGTAACCTCGCTGAGCCACAAACAACAGGAAGATGTTTTTGAAAAATATAACAATGAAAATTTCACTTTCACAGGAAACGCTGTTGATGTTGGAAATGCTTATCACTTGGCATTGAAGTTGATTGATTTTAATTTCATTTCAAGCATAGAGGACTTGCAAAAGGAACTTAATAATCACACGGATTTGTTGGATTTGAGTTTAATAGATATAAACATATTATATAATAACATACAAATTTTAAAGCCTCTGACGCAGAAGGGGAAAGTGTTTAAAGAGAAAGAATTTATTATGAAAGAAAGTTTAAATCAACTTCTTGACACCCCTTATGACGACAAAATTATGGTGCAGGGCGTGGTGGATTTGTTTGTTGTGAATGGCAAAAATGCTGTGCTTGTGGATTATAAATATTCGTCAACAAAATCGCAAGAAAGTTTGATTGAAAGATATAAAAACCAATTAAAATTGTATAAATTGGCAATCACAAACGGGCTTTCTCTTACTGTTGACAAAGTTTATTTGTTGTCACTTAAATATTGTCAGTTGATTGAAATAAATGTTTAAAAATACATTTTTATTGCGTAAAATAGGTGAATTTTATGATTTTTTAATTATAATTTCTGCCTATTTTTTCATCATTATTTACCGAATAAAAAAATATTTTAAAAATATTTAAAAAATTATTGAAAATTATTAGTAATTATTTTTTAACTTGTGTTATACTAAATGCGTAATAGGAGGTTGCTATGATTTCAATGCTTGGCACCATTTTTCAAACAATAACAGATGCATTTTCTGACGCTGTGAGTTACATTACGCCAGACATTTTGTTTTTCATCTTCCTTGCGGGAGAAACCTTGTTTGTTTTGTTCTTTGTGTTCAAATCAATTTTTTCTTATGAAGCAAGGTTGAATAGGGCTCTTGAAAAATTAAACTATTGGTTGTTTAACAAAAAAACAATCACTGAGGACAACATTCGTGAAATAAATCAAATTTTCAAAACAAAAACACCAAAGAGATTGTGCTATTATTGGCAACAATACATTTTGTTTAGAGAAGGCTCGCCTTCATCATACTTGTCCTCAGAGAACTTAATTGAAAAGCCTTTGAAAACAAGCAGTTATGAATCGAACATAAAAAATCTTGGTCTTTTCACAACACTTTGGGCACTTATAACAGCAATGTTTGCTGTGGTTGTGAACAATCCAACAAACTTTTTGTCGGGACAAACAACCATTCTTGCTTTGCTTTGTCCAATTTTTGTGTGCGTGATTGGTTTTGGATTTATTATCTTTTTGAGATTTAGAAAAAACAACACTCTAAATTCTTTATATCAAAATGTTGCGCTTTTTGGTCGTTTCATGGATAACGCGTGTGTTGACTTGCCTTCTTATATAGATTATCAAATTTTGTTCACTCCTCGCGAAATCGAAAAAGGACAACCTGTTCTTCGTGAATTTTTGGACTATCGTTCAAGACAAGAGAAAGAAGAATTTAACAAAGCAAAGGTTGAGCAGTTTGACCTTGAAGAATATGATTTCACATCTGCGGGCGTTGACGGAAGCATTGTGCTTGACAGAGCAATGAAAGAAAGTGAAAGATATTTAAAGAAAAAGGAAAAAATCCTTTTGCAAATTTCGCAACTTGAAGGCTCGCTTGAAAGCAGAAGAAAGAACTTTGACACTGTTCAAAAAGAATATCAAACAAAAATTCAGGCTTCAAAAGAGAATGTTGACAAACTGCGTCAAATGCAAGAGGAAACAACAAACAGAATTGAAGCAAACTATTATCGCAAACAACAAACCCAAGAAATTGGCAAGCAAGAGCAACTTGAACAAGAATTTGAACAACAACGTGCAAAATATCTGCTTGAAAAGAACGAGGGCGAGGAAGAAATCAGCAAACTTAATGCCGAACTGCAAGATGATAAAGCAAAGGTTGAAGCGGGCATGCTGAGCGAATATAAAACTTTCTTCAACAAATTCTGCAAGAGCGCTGAAAAAGTTGTTGGACAAGTTTTCCAATTTAAGTTTGATGAAATGAAGCAGGAAAATGAACGTGCACAACAAAGAATTCAAGAACTTGAAGTGAAGTTGAAGGATGTTCCTCAGGGCGTGTATGACGGAAGTGCAAATGACCAACCAGAAGGGAAATATGACCTTGACGGGAATTATGTTTTTGAAAACGGAACATATTATGACAAAAACGGCAATTTCCATGATGAAAACGGGGATGTTTACTCACAAGACGGAAAATTAATTTTGAAACTTGGAAAAGAAACCGAAGAGAAGAAGATTGTGGACCTTGATTCTTTGAATGCTTTTGATTTCACCAACGACACAACTCAAAAAGAAGACATATTCGATGTTGCACAAGATATTGTCAAAAACGTTAATAAAGATGATGATATAGAATTTGTTAGAAAGGTTGAAAAGCCAGAGCCAAAGGAAGAACCAAAAGAGGAAAAGCCTACAAATAAAAAAGCTAAACTTGAAACTGTGAGCCTTGATGATTTGGAATCACAGGAGCCAAAAGAAGAGCAAAAAGTTGAAACGCCAACTGAAACTGAAAATGCTGCTAATGTTGACGAGGATATAATTGACTTTAATAATTTTGAAGGGTTGGAAACACAGCCTGTTCAACAGGAAGAGCCTGTTAAAACTGTTGAAGAACAGCCACAACCTGCTGTAAACACACAGCCAGAAAAACCAAGAAAGAAGGCGGGCAGACCAAGAAAGATTGTCACCGAGCCTGTGGAGGCTAAAAAGCGTGGCAGACCTCGCAAAGAAGTTACGCAACCTGTGCCAAAGAGAAGTGTTGGCAGACCAAGAAAGATTGTTTCAAACATTCCAGAGGAGCCAAAGAGGGGCAGAGGTAGGCCAAAGAAAAGTGAAAGCATTGATGAAATCAACCAACGTCTTCAAGAGGAAGAAGCAAGAATAAATGCACTTAGAAAAGCGTTAAATCAAGATCTTGAAAGTGCAATGAATGGAATGAACGGACAAAACACAGATGCAAAACAATCGCGTAGAGCCGAACTTATCAAAGAAATTGAAAGCCTGCAAAAAGAAGCACAACAAGTGATTGCAAGAAATGAATCTGAAAGCAAAATTGAGGAAGTTAACCGCAGACTTGAACAGGTGCTTCAAGAAATCAAAAATTTGAACTCATAAAAACTGAAATTTGAATTTTTAAAGGCAGGGCTAAGCATGAAGAAAAAGAAGATATCAATTATCTTCTTTTTTATTATTGTTTTGTTTAAATTTAAAGAAATTAACCAATTAAACCTTTAAACACATGAACTTGATTTGTGCAGATGCCATAGCATAAAAGTGCTGCTGCACCAACCAAAATTAAACTTCCAAAAATATAATTCCACTTTTTTGCTTTTGGGCGACCTGTTTCACCGCAATAAGAGCCATTTAAAAACACCGCCAAGCCCAAGAAATACAAAATATAGGACAAAGTCATAACAAGACTTAGATTTTTAATAACATTAAAATAATAGATAAGGCCAAAAGCAATGGCGCATAAAGCAAAAAAGACAACTGCAAGCAAATATCTTTTTGATTTTTTCGTTTGTTGCATAATCCCTCCAATAGTTATTATGATAAAGTTTTTTTCTATTTATGTCAAATAAAATCAACAAATTTAGTCAAAATCTGGCACAAAAGAACAATCTGAACTGCTAAGTTCTTGAATAAAGCCATTTTCAAGCCCCAATTTCTCGGCGTGTGCAAGAACTGTTTTATATTCAATTTTTGTTATTTTTCTGTTTAGTTTGCTTTTTCCATTTGGCAAAAATTGGCTCATAATTGAAATTTTTCGCTCAGGGAAGTTTTGTTTTATAATGTCCAAAACGCTTAAAGAATTTTTAACATATCCCGGCAAAACAAGGTGGCGGATTATCACGCCTTCAAGCATAAAATCGCCGTCAAATTTATCTTTTTTCAAATCACACATCTTTTTTATTGCTGGCAGGGCAAAAGAAAAATAGTTTGAACAATTTGAAAATTGATTTCCAAGTGCGTTGTCTGCATATTTTAAGTCAGTTAAAAAAATGTCCACAAATTTGCTGACTGCCTCAATGTTTTCAACAGTTTCATAGCCGCTTGTGTTCCAAATCACAGGCACTTTTTTGTTTATCTTTTCAAAGGCTTTGCAAAGCGCCCTTGAAAAATGCGTGGGCGTGATAAGGTCGATTGCACTGTTTCTTTCTTGCGCATTTTCAATAAGCGAAACAAATTCTTCAACTGAATAGTTTTTTCCCACTCCGCCACGAGAAATCTCGTGATTTTGGCAATAGTCACAGCCCAAATTGCAGCCAGAGAAAAATATGGCAAGAACGCCTTTGTTTTGTTTATTCAAACAAGGCTCTTCCCACTGAAAATTTTCTATTATCTTTGCAATTTTAATGCTTTCAAGTTCTTTGCAAAAGCCAACAGTTTCATTTCTGTTCACCTTGCATTTTCGCGGGCAAATTTCGCATTTTTCAAACTTTTCCATGTCAAAATTTTACTTTTTTCTTCACTTTTTGTCAAGAAAAAGCGGCTGCCTTTAAAAATACTAGACAAATGTTTTATTTTGTGATATAATACATTCTTGAAAATTATATTATTTTAAGGAGATTATTAAAATGCACCCGAGTATGTTACTGGATGTTGTTCCCTTTGGGGTTACACATGGAATTTTGATTGTTGCGATTGTTGTTCTTTTGCTTTGCTCTGCTTTCTTTTCTGCCGCTGAAACAGCCTTCTCTTACATGAACGTGATTCGAGTTAGGACAATGGCGGAAAACAAAGTTAAAGGGGCAAGAAAGGCACTCTACATTGCAGAGCACTCTGACAGAGGCTTAACCACAATTTTGGTTGGAAACAACATTGTGAACATTTTGTCAACAACTCTTTGTGCGTTTATTTTGTCTCAATTATTGTCAGACGCCACGCTTCTAAACGTTTTAAACACGCTTGTGATGACGGTTATCATTTTGATTGTTGGTGAAATTTTGCCAAAGTCTATGGCAAAAGCCAGTCCAGAAAAATATGCATGCCGATTTTCCTTTATTCTTTATTGGTTTATGAAACTTTCCTATCCAATCGTGATTTGCTTTTATGGACTTCAAAAGTTATGCACGAAAAGAATTGAAAAATCCAAGAAAAATGTCACAGTGACTGAGGACGAACTTGAAAGCATAATCGACACAATGGAAGAAGAGGGCGTTTTGGGCAAGGAGCAGGCGGATATTTTGCAGGGGACTTTCAAAATTCAAGAAGCAACCGCACACGATATCATGACGCACAGGGTGGATGTTGTGTTTTTGGATATAAACACCACAAATGAAGAAATTGAAAAACTTTTCTTGGAGCATGAATACAGCAGATGGCCGGTTTATCAAGATAACACCGACAATGTGGTCGGTGTTTTGAACATAAAGGATTATTTCAATGCAAAAATTGTGGGCAAGGAGTTTAAACTTGCGGACATTATGACCAAACCTCTTTTCACAGCTGAAAACACAGTTGTTGACACGCTGATAAAAGAGATGCAAAAAGAGAAAAAACATCTTGCCATTGTTGTGGATGAGCATGGCGGCGTTTCCGGGATTGTGAGCATGGAGGACTGTGTTGAAACAATTTTTGGTGAAATTTTTGATGAAACAGACGAGGACGAAACCGAGCCAAACATTGAGCAAATTGGCGATGACGAATATGATATAGATGCCGAAATCACCATTGAGGAACTGTTTGACCGCCTGCAAATTGAAAATTTACCAGAAAATCCATATCAATCTGTCAATTCTTTCATATTTGATTTGTCAGAAGATGTTCCTGAAAAAGGAAACAAATACGTTTACAAAACCATTGACGAAATCATTGATGACGAAGGAAACTTAACCGAACACAGAATAAACATGATTTTCACCGTCACCGAAGTTGATGCAAGAAGGGTTGTTAGAGTGAAACTTAAATTAGAATATGTTGATGAAGTCAAAAAGACAGAAAATGATGAAAAATAGTTTTGTAAATTTGCTGTAAATGTGTTAAAATAATAAACATAAGGAGAAAAATATGAACAACACTGAGAGAGTAATTAAGCCACACCTTGTTAAACCAATGCTTGAAAACATTGTTTTTGACAAAAGACAGTTGCCAGCACCAAACACAATGATAAACATCAAGCCAGAAGACATGGTTGATGTGAGAAAAATTTCGGAAGAGATTGTAAAAGTGACAATTCAAAGAACTTTGGTTGTTTCACCAGACAATCTTATGAGGCTTGCAGTTGCAATGAGCATTGAAATTCCAATTGACAGCATTGAGTTTATGAAATTGCAGTCACCAAAGGAATACATCAAAAACAGCCAACCCGTAAGAATTTTGATTTCTTACATTTCAAGTTTAATCACCGACCTTACCATGAACACATTCTTGGGGCCAATCGTCACGCCACCAAACATACAGGAATAGTGCGGGGACAACTAGAATTTCTTAACGCGGACAAGCCCGCCCATTGTCATTCTGAGCGAAGCCGAAGAATCTCGGGCGTGACCGCTAAAATTCGTTTTCCCCGCAAACC
>CANRMV010000003.1 GCA_947631875.1 uncultured Clostridia bacterium | reverse complement strand
CCACAGTTCATCTTTGACAAAACAGAATTATAGTCGCAAGTGCCATAATATGTTAATATTTTAAGCACTTCATCTTCATTAAGGTCTTTTCTGTTTTGTAACAACTCGTTCATAATCACAAGCCTTTGATATGTGTTGTTTGTTCTGCCATATTTTTTTGGTTTATATTTCAGCAAATTATCAAAAACTATATGATTTGTGTGCAAGAAAACGCCTTCAATTTTTCTTATTTCACACTCGTCAAGGATTTTTTCAATATAATACATTTCTCCTGTTTTGAGATTGCACAAATTCATGCCCAAACTGCTTGCCGTTGGAATTGTGCGCATCTTTTCCACCAACTCTTCAAAAGTTTCACATTCAGTTAGTATGCGCAGAATGATATATGATGGCAGATAGGAAAGATTGTAATCTTGAAAACTAATGGAGTTCATTGAGAAAATATAGTTCTTGCTAACATAAATTGTTGAAGATGTTAGGCAGCGAGAATCGGCAATGGTGTAATATGTTTTGTTTCCTTGCGTCACTTTAACAAGCAGTGTTCGCTTTTCATTATATGGGCCGTCCTCGTTGTGTGCGAGAATAATGTTGTTCTTTGTGTGCACAATAATTGAACTGCAATGTTCGCCAACTTTATTTTGGATTTCATAGCAATAATTTAAAAGCATAACTTTTAAATCAACGCCCGCCCCATCTGCTCGGCCTTGTAAATCCTCAACAACAAAAGGATATTCTTTTTCAAGCCTGCTTAAAAGGTTTTCGATGTATTCATTAATTTTAGGATTTTTTAATTTTTTCAAAAGCGTTTTTTCGCTTTGCTTGTAACCCCACTTTAACAATTTTCCAAATTGAAAACTGACATCATAATTGGTTTCGCCTTTAATTTCAACCAATCCTTTTGTGTATTTTAAAACATAATCTTTATTTTTCATAAGTCCTCCTTAATTACATTTGTGTAATTCAACATGTTTATTTTTCCGAATTAAGAACAATCAAATTGTATTTTGCTTTTAAATATCGTTTGTTTAAAACATATTTTTCTCCATGCTGGGCAAGGTCTGAAAATACGGTTGTAAAAAAGTTTTTCATGTTGTCATTTGTTGGTGCAAGATGGCCATATTTTTGCCAATGTTTTAGCACCATTTCGGGCTTATAATCTTTTCCTTTATAGCATTTTGTTGCCGCAATTTTGTCACAAACACATTCTACGGCATATTTGTAAGGTATGTTCATTTGCTCTTTATTTTCACGGTCATACCAATATTCAACATGGTGTTTGTTTCTGCCTTTGTGATGCAGCCACGCCTTTGAATAACCCGTTTGGTTTCGGCACTCCGCTATTGGCGAGTACTTGCCCGTGTAATATTTTACACTTTCAAAAAATTCGGTTGGGCTGTATTTTGACAAATCGTGCACAAGCCCACGCCAAAAAAGTCCGCACTTCGTGCAAAGAACAAAAACTTTAAATCTGTGTTTGGTGACCATAGCCAAATGTTTAAAAAATTTACTTTTCATATTTATATCCCATTTTAATAAAGAAATCTTGAAAAATTTTTTGCCTGTCCAAATCGTTGACAAAAGTGATTTTATGCTTATTTTTTGTCATGGTGTAAGTTGTGTCGTTTTCAATTTTTGGGCAACTTATCTCTTGCACGGAAAACCAATTTTTATTGAGCAAATATGCAACAGCACTTAAATCCCACAATGTTTTGCTGCTTCCAATAAAATCTCTTTTAGTCTTTGCGATTTTGGCTTCCATATCTTTAAAAATTTTGCAAAGATATGCACCAATTTCCCCAAGATTGCCTATGTAATGCTCCAACTCAAAAATTGTCGTTGAAAGCCCAGCCGCCACATTTTTGCATGGGATAACAACAAGTTGTGTTTTTGAATTAAACGCTGTTCGCACCGCCTCAACATCCTGTCTAAAATTAAATTCGTTGTTGACTTTTGACAAAAAACTGTGCCCTCCAAGCCAAATTACATCAACTTTTTTTGTTATATCTGGCGCAGAAGAAATCGCAACGGCAACATTTGTTATAGCGCCAATGGCAACTATTGTTGTGTGCTCGTTTTTGCGTGCAGTTTCAATAATTTTTTGCGCCGCCGGATTAAGTTCTTTGCTTTCATGAAAATAGTGTGAAGCACCTTTGTAAATGATTTTCTTAAACTTGGGCACATTCAGCATTTCCAGAACTTTGCAAGCGGTGCTGTATGACAGTTCCGTGCTGTCTGTTATCGTTTTTGTTTTTACAAACCGTGTGCTTTCAAATGGAGCAATGGTTATTGCATCTAAACTTATTCCTTTTAAAGATTTGATAAGATAAGCAAGTGCAAATTGATCGTCAATCTCATTTGAAATGTCAGTATCCAAAATTACATGTCTTTTTTCCACTCTTTAATCTCCTCATACAAATTTTTCCAACTTGTAGCATATGGCAGGCCTTCCATTCTGTTTTTATTGAAATTTGTCATCATCAAAATGCAATTTATGCCACCCTGTATCATCTTTTTGCATTGAGTAACTCTGTCATCAACCATAATGTCAATTTTGTAGGTTTTGCACTCTTTTGTTTTATCTGGACTTTCCGACAGAACAAGTTTTGTGTAATTGATGTTATGCTTTTTAAGCCAATCAACGGTTGTTTTTTCTGGATTGTTGTAATGCGGATAGGCTCTATTCGAAATCAAATAAAGTTTATGCCCATCTTCAAGCAGCTTGTCCATGTATTTTTTGCAGTTTTTCCTAACCCTTAAAATTTTGGCAAGATTTTCCATGTTGGCTGCAAAAAATTCATCAATCTCCTCCTGTGACCAATCAAACATTTTTGTAAAATGTCCCTCTATTTTATTTACAATCCCTTTGCCACGTTTGTTTTTATCTTCTTGCAAAAATGCTTGCAAAACTGTGCAGTCAAAACATGTAATAACATTATCTATATCCAATCCTATGTTCATATATCCTCCTTGTTTCAATCCAAATATTTGTAAAATGCAAAGTCTTCGCCATATTTTAGATGCCTATAAAATTCTCTCGCTTTTAAGTTTTCATTATCACAACCCAAAAAAACTAAACTTGCATCAATTCTTTTGCCATATTGTTCGATGTAGTCCATAATTGCAGTTCCTATGCCTTGCCCACGAAAACTTTTGTCCACACGCAAATCCCAAATCATCAGAATTGGCTTTTGCTGCTCAACCAAATCTTCGTTCACACAAACTTCGGCAAAACCTATAAGTTTTTCATTTTCGACAGCCTGCACAAAAAGATAATGACTGTCATCTTTGAGGCGCGCATATTGTTTAATCATTCCTTCCACATTTGTTTCCAATGTGCCAAACTCGCCATGATAATCGTCATGATATTGCTTGATAAGGTCTGGCACTTGCAACAAAAACTTCTCTTCTAGCTTTCCAATTTTAAACATTACTTTTCTCCCATTAAATGCAACTAAATATTTATAACTTCGTTAACAACAGCTTCTATGCGTTTATCATGTGAAATTGTTATCACTATTTTGTTTTGTTTTTTCAAGTTCGCAAGTTCTTCAAGCACTTTTTGCACATTTTTCTCGTCAAGTTCATTTGTAGGCTCGTCAAACAAATACACATCTGCTTCACGCGACAGCGCACGGATAAAATCTATTCTTTTTTTCTCGCCGCCAGAAAGCTTTGTGCGCACATCTTTGCCAGATTCTTCTCTCTTCATAAGCTTTTGCAAATCAAACTCCTTCACAAGCCTTTTGCCTTCGCTGTTTATCTTCTCATTTGGATAACACAAGTTTTTCTCAATACTTCTGTCAAACAAAATTGAGTCTTGGAACATATATGAAATTTTATCGGTGTGGTCAGCAAGCGAAGGGAGCGCATATTTATCATTCACAACAATTTGTCCTGTTTTTATTTCTTTAAGCCCACATAATGCGTTTATAAAGGTTGTTTTCCCAGAGCCACTTTGGCCTGTCAGCAAATAAGCCTTTCCGCTTTCAAAGCAGCCGTGATAAGTATTTTTAAATTTGCCAAGTTTAACTTGCATATCCAGCACTTCAATTTTTGTGATGTGCTCATCTTGAACTAGGCTATTTTTGTATGCTTTTGCTTGTTTAAGCCTTTCTTTTGTGGGATTAAGTTTTTCAAGATTGCAAAGTTTTATTGCCGAAGATTGTATATCTCCAATCTGCCAACCCCAATTTTCAATAGTCGCTTGAACGTCTGCAAAAATGGTGAAAATCATGGAAATTGAAGCTACTGCCTGTGCGTTTCCATTTCTTGAAATAAACAGCCAAACCGCAAGTCCTATTGACAAATATTCAAATCCAATAATTGCAATCCAATACCAAAAACCAACTTTTGCTCTCTTTTTGTGATATTTGTAAAAAATTTTGTTTAAAAAATTAAGTTGTTTTGTTTCTTCCAAATTGGATTTCAACATTGTTATAAGCGGAAGATTTTGGGCAGTTGTTAAAATTTGATTATTAACTTTTGCGCTTGTTTCTTCAATTCTTTCAACAATAGGATTTTGAATTTTTAGTCGCACTAACACAATTAAGAGAATTCCTAAAATCATGCCAATTCCAAGCAAGCCAACTGTCCAATCCAAAGAAAACAGAACGACAAGGTTTATCAATATTGCAAGCATGTTGATGACAACGTTCCAGCAAAATGGCTCTATAAGATTATAAACACATTCTGTTGCATTTTGGACAATGTAACTCACTTCGCCCAAAGTCATGCCATAATCCAAATTTTTCCTTTTTTCAAGTAGCAAATCCTGTGCTTTAACGTTCACAACGCAAATCATCCGTCTTGCAAAAATGTCAATAACATAATAATGTATCATTCCAAAAATCCACAAGCCAAAATTTGTGCCAAGCAAAACACCTGTTAGTGCCAGAGTGGAAAGGCCAGACAAATCAAAGAACAAAAACTTGACAGGCTCGCCAGCAAGGCTTGCCAGCACAAGCGGAGGAACAATATTGAAAAACATCCACGCAAGTGCCGAAACCCACGAAAAAGCAAAAAAGCAAACAAAAATTATTCGCTCTTTTGTTCCCATAAATTTCCACAACAATTTTAAACTCTTAAAAATCCCCGCTTTTGTTTCCATTTTCAATCATTTATTTGCTTTCTTTGCAAAATGTTTATTTTTTTCAACATCTTCAAATTTTAAGCGTTATTTGTTTACATCTCCTTTTTTAATATAAACAATTTGTTTTTGTTTTGTCAACCAAATGTTGAATTTGCCGACTTTTTAAAAGATTTTTGCAAATAGTTGACCGAATGACGCTTTGCATGTATAATAAATATTGGTGAACATATGAAAGAATTGGATATTATAAAAAGTGACATAGACAAACGTGCTGGCAAATTTTCGCTTCAAAAAATAAAAAACAACAAATTTATTGCATTTTTTTTGCAAAAAAGACTTGTTTTCAATCTAATATTCTTGCTGGCTCTGTTTCTTGGAAATTGCTTTGCTTCGTGGGTTTCCTACCCTGCATTTATTTTTCTTGCTTTAATTTCTCTTTTTGATAATTTGGAAAACGGGCTTTCCTTTTTGCTGTTTTGCCTGCCTTTTTCCTTGATTTATCCATTTTTGAGTTTGATAATTTACTTTTGTGCGATTGGAATTTATGCAATTAAATTTTATTTGATTTATTTTATAAAAGACAAAGGGAAATTTGATTGGACAGTGGCAATTTTTGCGTTGCTGTTTTTGATTTATGCACTTTTGCCTATCGGCCCTTATGACATGAATTTGCTTCTTAAACTTGCCATTATTTTGGTGCTTTATTTGGCACTGTTCGCTATGGGAAAAAGGTGGAAAGTTTTTAGATTTGCCCTCAATTTGAGGCTTGTTGCTTGCTCCATTTTGCTTTCTTGCCTCTTTGGCGCACTTGTGTTTGTGTCACCTTATTTGCAAAGCATAATAGACTTGCCAACTGCAAATGGATTGTATCGCTTTCAAGCCCTAACAACCAACACAAATGTGCTGGCTATGCTGTGCGAAATTGTGCTCGGAATTTTGGCTTATCAAATAATTAAGGAAAAACGTGTTGTTGACGGAATTTTGTTTGTCGGCGTTGCACTTGCTGGCGTTTTCACATTTTCAAAACTATATTTCATAACTTTGGGCATTATTTTGATTGGATTGTTTGTTGGAATGCTTTTTGTGAATTGGAAAAGAACACTGCTTGTGGCATCAATATTTCTTGGCATTTTGGCGGCAGCGATTGTTGCAATATATTTTGTTAAGCCAGAATTTTTGAAATCTATTATTGCAAGATTTGGTGATTTTTCGGGAACTTTTGATGAAATTATGAACAAATTTACAACTTCACGTTGGCACTTGTGGCAAGAAACTTTTTCCTATTGGGGAGCACATCCAATTTGCATATTCTTTGGGCGTGGACTCGGCGCAAATGCTGTGCCAAAATTGCCTTTCAGCGCACACAATGCCTACATCTCCATGATTGACCAACTTGGAATTGTTGGTGCGGTTTTGTTTATTGTTCCGCTTGTGCTTTTGTTTAGAAACCTTGCAAAAAGTGAGGACACAAAAATTTCAAAAGCAATAATAATTCCAATTATTGTGCTTGCAACAATATTTATGGGGGAAGATTTGCTCTTTTACATAAGCAAATTTTAAAAAGCCTATTGACAAGCGTCTGCAAAAATGGTAAATTATAAGTATGAAAAAAACAAATAATGAATTTTTGCCAACAAACAAATATGCTGAGAAGAAAAGAAAAAAACTTCTCAAAAATTTATTGGTGCATAAGCCCCCAAAGCGTCATTTGGGACTTAAAATAACTGCTTTAACATTGACAATGGGCACTTTGGCTTTTGTGAGTTATAGCAAAATTGCAGAATATATCTACAACAACCAGCCACAAACAAAAGACCCTCACACTGCCGAAGAAGTTATTGACCCAAACGGAAACGATGTCACTTTTGACGATAACGGACAAATTGATGTTGATAACATAGATGAAAATCAAAAAACGGTCATGTGTGAAACATTTTACAATTTCATTATTAAAGATGCCAATTCAAGAAGTGCTTACAACATTGACGAAGTGAGTGAAGTTATTTCCTTTTCCTTGCTTCCTTACAACTTGTGCAATGAAAACAATGAATATGACAAATATTACATTTCCATTCTTTTTAAAAGTTCTGACGACATTTTTGCGTTAAACTATTTGGGTGGCACAGACTTTGAAAGTTCGGCTGGGCTTTCTGTGGACTACTTTTCAGACTTCATTCATTACTTGGGCTATGAATGCGCACTTGACAACTGCCAAAAAATGAGTGAAGCGGGAAAAGAAGTTAAAGATACGCTTGGGCAAGAAGTTTCCTTTGTTGGTGATGCGTATTTGGGCTATGAGGAAAACGGCGATGAATATTATTTCATTCCTGCCTACACTTCTGGCGGAAAAGGAACAGTTTATTCCACTTGGGCAGCCTCCGTTGAAAGTTTGGGGCAAGACCCTATGCAACTGCTTTTGGAAGAGTTGCCAGGCGCAGAAAAAAACTTTACAAGCACGCCATTTTTTGAAAGCGAAAACCTTCAAAAAGCATCAAACATATACACGCAAAAATTGCAACCTTCAAAAGATGAAGGCCTTGAAAAATAAAAACTCTTCAATTAGAAGAGTTTTATTTTATTTTCAACTTTTTTCGTCTTTTTAAAATTATGCTTATGCAAGTTAAAATTCCCACAACAGCAAGCGCGATAACTGAGATGAACGCTCCCCAATCCAGCCATGCTTCGTCCTCTATTGCAAGATAAATTTCTCCCAAAGATGCGGATGTGATGATTAACTTGCCATCCTCACCTTTTTCGCTTTCAACAAGCACAAATTCACCTTTTTGATTTTTTTGATAAACAAAAATTTTGTCTTTTTTCAACATTTCTTGTGGCACACCAACTTTTATTGTGAACAAACTTTGAGGAGACACAATCTCTTCGTTGTCTTCCAGCCAAATGTTGTAAACATACATAAATTTGCGATTTTGAACACCCTGCCCCGTTTCCAATTTTTGAGATGAGTAGTTTAGATTGAAATCCCCTTGAAGCACCGCATCTTTTGCTGTGATTTTAACTTCTTCTTTTTCGAGTTCTGGCAAAGTTATGTTGGCATACAAATCTTCTGGCAAAACCAGGTTGTAATTTCCTGCTTTTTCGCCAATTATTGAAATGTTATGCACAAAAACTGCAATATGATTGCCAACTTCAACCCTTTCAAACTCGGCGCAATTTTCGCGGTCATATTCAAGAAAAACATCGTCTATAATGCCTGAAATGTATGGATTTTTTAGATGTGCTTTTGTTGTGCCATCAAAAATCTTGTCATAAACACCAGAAACCATTTTCACAGTTTTCTTCAAAATTTCAAGTTTGGCAGGAAGCAGTGTTATTTGATAGTTTGCGTTGTAAACTCCATTCACAAGGCTGTATTCTCCAACATCCTCGCCCTTTTCTCTGAACAACACGCCATAAAGTTGGTCTCCATTTATGAGGTTGCCTGAAATAATTTCATAAGAAAATGTTGGGTCACTTTGTCCATAAATTTTTTGATAATCTTTGCTTTGGATTGTTATGCTTAATGGCAAAATTTCCAATGTGCCTTTGAGGAAAATTATATTGTAGTTTCTGTTTATTGTAAGCCTGCTTAAAATGTCATACACGCCAACAGAATTGCCTTTTGTGCGATAAATGTCACCACTTATTTCATCTCCAGCAATCAGACTGCCCGAAATGATTTTGTAAGATAATTGTGGCTCTTGCTGCCCATACACAATTTGAAAACTTTTTGCCTCAATCACAATGTCTCTTGGCAAAATTGTAAAATAATTTATTGCCAAAGAAATTTCATAATTTGGATTGTAAAGGGATGAATAAATTTGATATCTTCCAATTTGATTTTTTGTTGTGTCACGATATAGTTTGCCCGTTAAAGTGTCGTCGCCAAAAAGTTTGCCTTGAATTTCATATTCAATTTCAACATCCTCTTCGCCATACTGCTTTGAAAGTGTTGTTGGAACAACTTGAAGTGCACGCTTAACTATTTCAAACTTTGATGTGACAAAATCAAAATAATAGTTTTTGCTTGTGTGAATTCCTCCCTGCAAAATGTCATAAAAACCAACCGTTTCGCCTTCACTTCTTGAAAGTTTGCCCTCAACAACATCATCAAAAACAAGCCCATCGCCACCAACAGTGAAGTCAAAATCTGGGTCGGCCTCGCCATAGATTTTTGAGTTTTCACAGGCGTATATTGTTATGTGTCTTTGCAAAATTTGCAAGAGCCCGTTTTCAAAAATTATATGATAGTTTGCACCATATGAAAGAGAGCCTAAACTTATTTGATATTCGCCAACATTTTCGCCTTTTTCTCGCACAGGGCTGCCCGATATTATGCTTTCCAAGCGGTCATTAAGTCGCAAATAACCTTTGCTTATTGAGGCTGTTAAAATTGGGTCGGCTTCGCCATAGATTTTCATTTTTTCATCTGCTTTAAGCGTGATTTCACAAGGGTCAATCGTAAGCCTCCCCTCCGAATAGTCCACAACATATCTTGGGTCATTTAAGTTTGCACAAAAAAGTTTGTAAGAACCAACATCTTCGCCATATTCTCGCGAAATTTTTGCCTCAAAGTTTTGTCCTGCAATGTCATTTGACACAGAATATTCATAAACAGGGTCATCATCGCCATACATCTTTGTTGCATTTGAAATTGAAACGGAAATTGGTCGTTTGGTTATTATGAAATTTGTGCTTTCCGCATTTGTGAAAATGTAATTTGCACTGCTTGACAACTGCGACAAATCATAAGTGTAAACACCCACATCCTCGCCCACACTTCTGCGAATTTGCCCGTCAAACACTTTTTCTGCCGTGTCATCAAAACAAAAATCTTCAATAAGTTTGTATTCTATTATTGGGTCCTCATCACCAAAAATCTTGCTTTGATTTTCAACCAAAATTTTCATCTCTCTTGGCAAAATTTCAAATGTTTGATTTGTGAAAGTTAGGTCATAATTGAGATCTCCTGAAAACATGTAATAGAAGGAATATTGCCCAACATTTTCGCCTTTTCTTCTTGCAATGTTTAATTGTAAAGTTTCGTCTCCAATTATGTTTTTCACCTCATAATTGAAAATTGGGTCCGCCTGTCCATAAATTTTGCTGGTGTTTAAAACGTTTATGCCTGCCTTTCTTTTTCTGATTTCAATTTGAGCGTTTTCCACATGATAAGCAAAAGTGTAATTTGTGATGTTTTGGCAGTCAACGTTCTTTTCCAAAATTTGAACATCCACTTTTCCGCAATCTTTGCTGGAAAGCACGGCCTCTAAATTACATGTGAACTTTTCATTTTTTATATTGTTTTCAAAATCTGCATAATAATCAACAGATGTTGTGCCGTCATAATCTTTATCTAAAAAAGTTATATTCACAACAATTTGTCGTGGCAATATTTCAAAAATGTTTGAAACAAACTTGATTGTGTAATTTAGATTATTCAAATCCCCTTGCAAAATTTCATATCGTCCAACATCTTCGCCTTCGCTTCGAGACAGTTTTCCATTAAAACTGTCCCCCACAACAAGATTTTGTGTCACAAATGGAATCGTGCCGTCATCATCGCCAAATGTTTTTGTTTTCGCTTGGGCGAGGACGATAACTTCTCTTGGAGTTATGGTGTGCGTGGCTGGGACAAATTTTTCAACCACATAATTTTTGTTGTTTAGTGATGAAAGCAAGATTTCATGCTGTCCCACATTTGTGTTTTCAAGAGTAAAAATGTTGTCCAAAGTTTCATCATCCACAAGCCCTTCAATGCTGAAATTGTATTGTGGATTGTCGCCATAAACGCTTTCGCTGTTTCTTGCTGTGATTGTGATTGGCTTTGGCAAAATTTTGCCATAAAGAGGCTGAGTGTATTTTGTTACAACATAATTGGCGGCATCTTTGCCATAAAGTTCTGTTTCTGTTATACGAACTTCAATGTTGTCACCAGCGTTCACAGAAGCAAATTCCCCGCTAAGTTTCACCTGCACATTTTCATTTCCATAAACATTGTTTAATTGCGCTGTGGCTGTTGCCTTATTCGTTTTGTCATACACTTTGTCCTCAACTGCAACATTGGTGAGAGACAGCGTTCTTGGCAAAATTTGTAGATATGCCTCGCCTTCAAAAATCAAGTTGTAGTTTGGATTCCTTTCAACAAGTGTTCCCGCATTTATTTTATATTTGCCAATCGCCTCGCCCGATTGTCTTGACAATGTCCCTGCAAGCACTTGCCCTGTGACAACATTTTCTGCTTCAAACAAAAATGTTGGGTCACTTTGCATATATTCCTTTGAAGCATCTTTGCAAATGACTGTGGCATCTCTCTTATCAATTTCCCCAACCGCCTGTGGTAAAGCGTCAGTTTCCAAACTGTAAATTCCCGCATCCTTTCCAGACAAAGTTAGTGAATTGTAAGATGTTTTAACATATTTGTTCTTGCCAACATCTGCATCCTCATATTCATATGAAACGCCAGACAAAGTCAACTCGTGCCCACTTTCAACTCCGGCAAAAGAAACAACCGCTTCGCTTTCGTCAATTTCCGTTTTTCCGTTGTAAGCCCTGCTGCGAATTTTAATTGCTTCAACTTGAATTGTTTTTATAAACTTGGCATAAATGTCTTGCCCGACAATGGCATTTACGGTTAATTTTCTGTTTTTTGTTTTAAACACACCGTCAACTTCCCAGCCCAAAAATTCAAAGCCCTTGTTTGTTTCAACGGTTAAGGTTATTCTTTTATCTTTTTCGGTTGGCCCCACGCCAAAAAAGTTTGCAGGGGCTTCAAAATCTGTCCTCACCTGCACATCAACCATAGAAATCTCCGTGTTGACGGTGAAGGTTATAAAATCGCCAGAGTTAATTTTTTCAGTTGAATAGGAATTTTTGTTGCAAATGGCACGCAACTGCACTGTTGTGCCATTTTTTGCACTTTTTTTGATGAAAATGTTTGTGCCAATCACCTCAACATCATCTTTTCCAGAAAGAAATTCATATTCAATCGCATGATTTATCTTTGAAAAACTTGCAAAATTCCCAGAAACACCAGAAATTTTTGTGACATCGTTATATGCATTCATCCTGACAAGTTCGCCTGGTGCAACCTGCCTGCTTGTTTGTTCCAGCGTAACGGTTTCAATTTGCGTAAGCAATTTTATTGTTGGCAAATCAAGCACAAAATTGTTGGAGGTGGTTTCAAAATAAAATCTTATATTTTGATTGAAATCGTCAATTTTAAGCAGTGGCGTTTCAACAAGTCCGCCCGACGCATCAATTTGTTGAAAATCCTGCCCAGAAGAGATTTTTAATGTTATTTGTTCGTTTTTTGAGAGGCTGACAAGAGAAGTTGCCTGTGCATAAAGCAACCCTTGTTCCACAAAAGGTTTCATGTCAGGTGTCAGGCTCAGTTCTCCCCAACCCGAACTTTCACCGCTGCCAGAGGAAACAATGGAATAATATTTTTCTTTTCTTGCTGAGGCTTTCGCATTGATAAGTGTGCTTTGGTCGTTGTCATCAACAAAAAAGTGTTTTGGCTTGTAACCCACAAGGCCCGTCATGCTGTATGTGTTGCCGGACTTTCCCTCAATCGCAGTTGCGTTTGCGGTGTCCACTTGAAAACATTGTGCGGCAATAGGAAAAGACAGGCAAAGTGCTGCCAGCATAAATACCAAAACAAAAAGTTTGCTAATTTTTTTTGCCATGTCTTTCTCCTTTTAATTAAAATCTACTTTTTTGCCTTATTCCCGCTTCTATCGCTGGATTGTCTAAATATGTGTCACCTGGTTTGATGAAAGGTTTGTCAGCTTTAAGCGAAACAGCAGAGCAGTCCAGAGGAATTTGGACGCCTATAACCGATGCGGAACATGAAAAGGCGAAATTTGAATAGTTGCATGAAGGCGCCAAATTTGATTTGGAAACGCTTCCTTCAAAAGAAAATGTCTTGCCTAAAACTTCTGCCTTAAACGAAAAGATTGCGAAATTATAATAAGTTTTTCCATTATACACATAGGCGTAGTCCTCACCTTTTTCTCTTGCAGTGTCTTCAATCTGCTTATAAATGTCGTTTAGGTTGAGAAGGCTTGAAGCGCCCGGAATGGCTTGATCTATATATTTTTTTAAGTCAATGCTTTGCTCAACTTGTTGCAAAGTTGCCCAATTATAGAATCGAACTTCACCCTCTAAGGATACTGTGCTTAAAACTCCTGTTTGATTTCGCGAAAACATAATCCCAATATAACTTGATGCAAAAATTGTATCCTTGATGTTGATCTTGCTTCCTGGTGCGGCTTTCATGCCAAGAAGCAAACAGTTTCTTATAATGCATCCATCCAATTTAACTTGCGTCGATTCTGTTCTTATTCCCGTCTCGGCTCCCTCAATGATTGTGTTGTATAGAAGAATGTTTGAACAGTTTATTATTTCCAAAACATTTCCCGTGTCTTTTAATTGTGCTCCGTTGATGTATTCAACCGCTTTCAACACAACATTGTCCAAAACTATGTTGTTTTTTGATATATAGAAATGCCCTGCGTTTTTCACTTTTGAATGGTCAATCTTAAAGCCATTTCCCATGACATCATATCCAAATGTAAGCGTTTTGAATTCTTCTGTAAGAGAAATGTCGCTTTGCAAAACAAGTGTGGAAAAGTTTTCTGCTCTGTCTTTATTTTCTGTGGTCAAAGTGCCGTTTGCAACTTTGAACTGCTGATAGTTGTATACATTAATTCCGTCTATGAGGACAAATTCATAACTGTCCGAAACCACGCTTGCCCCCTCATATGGCATTTTTTGCTTAACTGTTATCACAACCCTTCCTGGTGCCAAAAATGTGACAACCCCATTTTGATCCACTGTGGCTTTTGTTTGGTCACTTGAACTCCATTCAAGCAATTCCGTTGACGCTTGCGTTGGAAGAAGAGAAACATTCATTTTGTAGGTGTTCACGACAGTATTGTTCTCTTCAAAAAATCTTGTTCCAAAAATTCGATATCCGCCATGCCCATTAGTGTCGTTTGTTTTGTCAAGTTCAAGTTTGATGTCCTTTATCTTTTCAAAAATGTTGAATGTTCTTGTGGCACTTATTTCCCTTCCCTCAACTTCGGCGGTCACTGTGACTGTGCCGCCTGCCAATCCAATAAGTCTATATCCGTCATTTTGTTTAACGAGCATTGCTGCCGTTTCGTTGTCAATTCTCATTGTGTAATTGAACGCTTCCAAAGTGTATGGCTGTGGCACAACTTTAAGTTCTATACTTTCTCCAACATAAAGATTTTCTCTCGTTTTGTTAAATTCTATGGATTTAATTGATTGTGTGTAAGTTACTTTCACGCTTTTGAATATAGAAGGATTTTCCACAACATACACCAAAACTTCGCATTCGCCAAAATCGCTGAACGTCAAATTTCCATCTTGGCTGATTGTGGCAATTTTGCTTTCCGTTTTAAAACCAATTTCGCTTTGCTGAGTGTCAGTTTCTGCAACATGTGCCCTTATTTTATAGTAAGGCAACGAAATATACACATCCTCTTGCCCATCAATCACAATCGCTGTGGCATCCCTTATAACATTCAAAATGATTTTTTCAAGTTTATATCCGTTCACATAAAGTGTAAATTCAAAAGTTCCGCCATTCAAAGCATAAATTGTTCCGTTGTCAAATCTTGCAACTTGTTTGTTTGGGTCAATTCTTTTTTCAACGGTGTCTTGAATGGTGAACGTTAAGTTTTCGTTGTCGCTTGGCAGGGCTCTTTCAAGAGAGAACTTAAAGTCTTGCCCCACTTTGAGATTTAATGTGTTGTTTTGCCAATTAGTTTTGTCGAGTGTTGCCTCAATCAAGTCGTTTCCAACATAATAGAAATTGAATGTTTTTGAAACTTCATTTGAAGTTATGTCCACACAAGTGAAAGTGATTGAAACACTGCCTTTTTGCAAGAAAATGATTTTTCCATCTTCTATTTTTGCCATGTTTGTGTCATGAATTTGATATGATATACCATTTATTTGTGCATCTGTTGGCACACAAACAACTTGAAAGGCAAGTTCATTTTTGCTTGTTATAAAAGTGTTTTGATTTTGATATTTATCCACATTTTGCTCAAATTGCAGTTCAAAAGACGAAATGTTTTCATACACTGAAATTTCGCAGTCGGCAAAAATTTCTTGTCCATAAAAATCTTGTGCAAAAACTCTGACAATCGCCGTTCCGCAAGAAATCGCCTCCACTTGCCCGTTTGGCATTAAGTTTATAATATTGCCCGTTTGTGAAACAATCTTAAACGAAACTTGGCTGTTCTCTGCATCAACAGGAAGCGTTTGAACTTCAATATTGAAACTTAATCCTTTTTTGATTAAAACACTTTGTTGCCTCAAAACAATCTTTGACAAAAAGCCCATTGTGCTTGTCACATATATTGTTTTTTCAACGCCGCTTCCATCGGTTGTTGAAACAATCACTTCCACCCTTCCCGCTTTCTTAAAGTGCAAAGTGTTGCCTTCCAAAGTGGCAAGATCGGTTTCTTTAAGTTGATATTGCAAAGCTTTGTTTGTTGCATCCACAGGCAAAACTTCAACTTGTATGGTGTGAGTGCTGCTTGCAGTTATCACTTCCTCTTCAAGCACAAGATTTTCAACTTTTTTTATGCAAACAACTTCAACCTCTTTCACAAGCCCATTTGAAAGTTCCACCATAAGTTTTGTTTTTCCGCTGTCAACCGCTCTCACCGTTTTTGTTTTGGAATTTATTTCAATCACTTTTTTGCCAGATGCATTTATTTCATAAAGCGAAATTCGTGTGTTTGTAACATCCACAGGCAACCACTTAACAACTTTAATTTCAACCTCGTCACCAACATTCAAAACAAGCGAGTCTCCAACCGAAAGTTGAGCATCAAGTGCATCACCTCCTGTGAAGCGAATGGAAATTGTTTTGGAAACATTTTTGTCTGCCGAAACAACTTGCAGTTTAACAGTTCCCGCTTTTGTGAAATACAGTTTTTTGTCACTGATGTAGGCAATCATTTCCTGCTTGCCATCGGCGGAAATTGAGTCCACAAGGCTGAAAGAAATTTCTGCATTTGTTGCAAAGGTTGGGCGAACTTCAAAGTCAAGTGCCACAACATCTTTTCCAACAACATATTCATTTTCATAAGTGTCCTCAGCCCCAACAAAATCAATGTCCTCAACAAGTTGATTTACAACAATTTGAATATGATATTTTTTATCTTTTGTGGAAACTAAAATTTTGGCAATTCCTGCCGAAACAGTGTGCAAACTTTTTCCTTGAATTTGAACAACATTCTCACCCGCCACAAGTGGCAAATTTTCTTCAATTTTCACTGTGTATTCTTCGTCCAAATTGAATGTGATTATTTCCCCTTTGTTAAAGGTTGCACTGGAATTTTCAAGGTTATAAATCAGCACATTTTTCTCCACTTTTTCGATGGTGAAGGTTGTTCTAATGCTTTCGTTTGCTTGGCAAAAGGCGGTTATGTGAACAAGACCGTTTTGTTTAAAAGTGAGTGTTGTTCCCTCGATTGTGGCAAGATTTTCCTCTTCCACAACATACACAACAGTTTTGTTGGTTGTGTCCACAGGCAAAACTTCACATTGGAGTTCCACAGTGCTTGATGTCACTTGAATGTCTGCATTTAAAATGGAAATTTTTTCAGGCGTTCTTTCAACCTCTATCGCAAAATTCAGCCTTATTGAACTTGCAATATACACAACAAGTGTTGCGCTTCCGCCCGCAACCGCTTTCACCATTCCGTTTTCAACTTGCAAAACTTTCCCTTTTGGGTCTAATGTTTTTTGATTGGTTGTTTGCAGCGAAAATGCCGGCATAACTTGATAGGTTGGAACAATTTTTGAAATAAACACTTCAAAACTTTCACCAACCTTCATTTTTTGTGGAATTGGAACATTTTGACCATTAAAAGTGGCATTAACTTCGGCGTTAACAGGATTTGCCCCTGCATAATAAATTTCAACAGATTTGGAAATTTGCCCAAGTGTTGCAGTGAGCGTCACAAAGCCAACGCGATTGAAAATAAGCGTGTTGCCACGAATGAATGCTGTTGTGCTGTCATTTACAGCCCAATCAATGTTTTGCGCGGCGGCATCAAGAGGCAAAATTTTTCCAGAAAATTCAACAACATTTTGTGCCGTCACATATTGATTGTTGTATTTTTCAAGATTTATTTCAATTTCAAGGTCAGTTGGCTGTCTTACAACATTAACTTCACAATATTCTTCAACAACTCTGTTGTCATAAAGCACAAACAAAACTTTCACAACTGCCGTTCCGCCCGAAAGTGCATGGATGGAGCCGTCAACAATTTCAACAACATCGCCTTCTCCCAAAATTGGGTTGTTGCTCTCAATGGAAAGTGTCATAGGTTTGATTGTGGCATTCTCTGGCAAAATTTCATATTTAAGTTCTGCCGTTTCCCCACAAGAGAGAGTTATGTTCTTTTCCAAAAGTTTGAACTCTGCCACTTTGCCCGCTGTGTAGGTTATGTGAACTCTCTTTGAAACCTCGCTTCTGTCCTCATTTGCATAGATGTCCACTGCAACTGTGCATGGCGATTGCGTGTTGAACACAACAAGCCCGCTTGTTGACACTGTTGCTTTGTCCTCGTCAATAATATGGTAATAATATTTCACATCCTTTGCATCATCTGGGCTGGCCTTTGGATTTAATTGATAAGTTTTTTCTGCGGTTATTCCGTCATCAATCAAAATTTCTTTTGCTGGGCTCACAACTGTGACATAAATTTGTTTTTGAATGTAGGTTTTGTCGCTTTTTTGCACTTTCAAATTGATAACTGTGTTTCCACTCTTTGCCGCGTGAATAAAGCCTGCGGCATCAACATACGCCACGTTTTCATCGTAGGAAGAAAACTCCACTTTGGTGCTATACAAGTTCTCTGGAAAAGTTTGATACTTAATTTCCACCGGTGCGCTGTCCACATCAATTATCATGGAAGGCTCTTCCAAAATTAAGTCATAAGCATAGCCCTCTGTGTAAATAAACTTAACTGTTCTTTGGAAATTTCCGTCAAGCGTTGTCAGCGTTATTTTTGTTTCGCCCGCTTTGTTAAAAGTGACAAGTCCTGTGTGGTTGACACTTGCAATTTCTGGATTTTCAACCTCAAAAGTGACGTTTTTATTTGTGGCGGAGTCTGGTTGAACCAAATACTCAATTTGATATGTTTTTGAAGAAGTGATAACCTCTTCCTTTTCAACCACAAGCGCCTCAACGGGATATATAACCGCCAAATCTATGCTGTCGGTGAAACCGCCCTCATCTGTTGTGACCGTTATGGTGACATATCCTTCTTGAAGGCCGGTGACAAGTCCGTTTGAATCCACTTCGGCAATGCTTTCATCGCTTGAATAGAAGGAAACATCTTGATTTGTTGCTTCATTTGGAAGCACATTTGCGCTTAATTGCAATGTGTCATTTATATGAACAAAATTTTCTGCCGCAGTCAATTTCACTTGGTGAACTTTTGTGTCGCCAACATAGAAAGAACATTGTGAGGTTTTGTTTCCATCCTTTGTGCTTGCAGAAATGTAGCCCGAGCCAATTCCAACAAAATCCACGTGTCCGTTTAGGTCAACAACTGCTGCGCTTTCATTGCTGCTGTTCCAAAACACATCTTGATTTGAGGCAACCTCAGGATAAATTGTGAAACTTAAATCCAAACTATCGCCCACCATTGCCGAAATTGAATCTTCGCTAAGCGTTATGCTTTCCACAGAAATGAAAACATCTCCAACCGCAACTGTGGCGGTCAGTTTAACAATCATTACAACGATTATTGGAATGGCAACCATCAAAAACAACATAAGTTTCTTCATGCTACACCTCTATGGCGTTGTAACGCCTCTCCAAGTGGAAAAACAGTCTAAATAATTCAATCGATGCAAAAGGCACGCCAAAAGCAAACAACACCGCATACATTGAGGAAATGCCAATGAAATATGACAAGAGTATGCCGCCAATGCCCATTAAAACGGAAATTGCAAAACCGATTCCAATCGAACTTGAAATGTTTTTGTTGTTGTTTGCCACCTCACCATTTTCAAGATATTGAAATTGTGGCCTTTTTATGTCCATAGAAATTGAATTGCAAATGTTTCCAACTATAACAAAGGACAGCGCAATGGCAATCAGGAGTGCCGCAGTGTAGTCTATTATTTGTGCAAATGCCAAAACATAACAAGAAATGAAAATCGCAGGAATGGAAATTATTATATAAATCAAAAACTTAACAAAAACTTGCTGCGTGAAACTGATTGGAATTATTTTTGTTAGGAAAAAGTTGCCGCCCTCTCTTGTGATTGAGGTTGCCGAAAAAGAACTCCCCATGCTTAAAAACATAACCAAAACCAAAACCACAATGCCCGGCATTATGCCTTCGCCCAAAATAGGCGTGCCAACACCTGAGGCAATTTGGCTGGAAAAATACACCATGAGTGGAGTTGTGAAAACGATTGTTAAATATTGAAAAGCATAGTTTGTAGAGCGGAAAATGTTTTTAAACTCTTTGCCCATAAGCGCATAAATTGGCTTTTGAATTTTCACCTCAGTTTTTTTAGAAAAAATTGGTTGATTTTTGCTGGAAATCAAAAGTTTGAAATACCACTTATCTGCAAAAATGAAAATGGCAAAAATAAGCACAACAAAAATTGCAAAGTTTATGGTTGCGCTTCTCCAAAAATTGTAAAACAGCAAACTGTTTTTAAACAGCAAAGCGGGATATATATAGGAGGCAATTTGCTTTATGTTGGCTATTGTTGAAGCATCAAACACATTGGAAAAATTTCCGCTTTCCAAAATATTTAAAACAAACTTCAAAACGTATATGTAAAGCAAAAAACCAGCAACAAGCATCAAAAAGTAGGAAATAATCAAAAGGAAAAATTTGTTTTTGAAAAGTTTGAGCAGCCACATAACAGGCACAGAACACAAAACAGAAAGTAAAAATGGAATTACAGGCAAAAACGCAACATTTGGAGCAAGCAATGCAAAAAACACCGCACCTTGCATGGTTTTAATTCCAAAAAGCACAAAAACAGGCAAGGACAACACAAGCGACAAGAAAAGTTGTTTCAAATATAGGCAAAATAGTTTTGCCGCAAGAATTTCCATTCCTCCCACAGGCAAATTCAAAATTGACAAATCCGCTTTAAGAAAAAGCGATTTTGTTGCCATAACCAGCCCAACCACAAAATGCAAAACCATCATGAAAAATGCAAAGATGATAACAAATTCTTGTTGCATTCCTGTGCTTACAAACACATTCATAACAGCCTGAATTGCATAAACAAAAAGTGCGGCAAGACAAGCCACTCCAAACAAAGAAAGCGCCGCTCTTTTTATGCGCGAAAAAAGTTTGTCGCCAGCAAAACGCGAAATATTTGACATAAATTCAAATTTTACAAGTGCGTTAAACCTATTCAAACCTTTCTCCTTTTAATTTTTTGTCAGTTTCATAAAATGCTCTTCAAGTGACTGCCCAGAAGATATGAATTTTTTAACCTCAACCACATCAAGCAACTGGCCGTTGTGCATAATTCCAATTCTGTCGCAAAGTTTTGCCGCCATATCAATGTTATGCGTGGAGAAAAACACAGTGTTGCCTTGCTTTTTGTGCATGAACATATATTCCTTAATTTCATCTATGCCTTGTGGGTCAAGCCCCGTGAAAGGCTCGTCAAGCACCCAAAGGTGAGGATTGTGAATAAGCGCTCCCATTATGCAAATTTTTTGTTTCATTCCGTGAGAATAAGAACGGATTTGTTTGTCCATAAATTTGCTCATAGAAAATCCGCGCTCAAATTTATCCAGTCTTTTTTTTGCGGTTTCTTTGTCAACGCCATAAACATTCGCCATAAAGGAAACATATTCCCTTCCCGTCAAATTGTCGTAAACTGCGTGGTCATCAGGCACATAGCCGATGTTCATTTTTGCAGCGATTGGCTCTTTTTTAATGTCTCTGCCGTCAATCAAAATTTCGCCTGTTTCAAAAGGGATTATGCCTGTTAAACATTTGATTGTTGTACTTTTTCCTGCTCCGTTCTTGCCCAAAAATCCAAAAATCTCACCGCTGGCAACAGTTAAATTCAAGTTCTTTACAGAATATTTGTCATTGTTTTTATACTTTTTGTTGAGATTTTTGATTTGAAGCATATTTTCCCCTTATATTATCGCTAATATAAATATATCAAATTATATGCTTTTTGTCAATACATAAGATAAAAAAGGAAGAGAAAATATTCCTCTCCCACAAAGTTTTTGTGCTTTTCATCCTTATCTCAAAAATCCAAACACCGACAAGGTTTTTGGCCCACAGTTGCAGCCCATTGTGTAATCAATATATTCCACACTTATTTGTTTGTTTTTTGTGTGCTGTTTTAAAAATTCAGCAAGTTGCTCCGCCTCCGCCTTTTGTCCCGTGTGGCCAACAATCATTTTGCCTTCGCTTTCAAGGTCGGCATGCTGCAAGCAAAAATTTTGAATGGTTGCAAGTGCCTTTTTTCTGCCAATCGATTTTGAAAATAATTTCAATTCCCCTTTGTCATTTGCAGTTATCACTGGCACGATTTTAAGCATCGACCCAATGCTTGCAACAAATTTACTTATCCTGCCCGACTTTCTTAAAAATTTGAGGTCGCCTGGAGCAAAAATTGCAAAAGTTTTAAGGCCATTGTTGTGTATGGCTTCATAAATTTCTTGTGCCGACTTCCCTTCATCCGCCATTTGCTTTGCCTTTTCAACATCAAAAGCAATAGTGTAACTTCCTGTTAAACTGTCAGCAACCCAAATATGTTTTCCATGTCTTTCATTCACTTCTTCTGCCGCTTTTAGTGCATTGTTGTTTGTGCAACTCATTCCGCCCGACAAGCCAACATAAAAAACGTCAAAGCCCTCTTTAACATATTTCTCAAAAATTTCTTCAAAAGTGAATGTGTTTATGCAACTTGTGGAGCAACTTTCCGCTTTTTCAAGCACCTCATAAAACTCTTCATAATCTTTTATTGGATAATCAAAACTGTTGTGTGTTACACCATTCACCGTTATATCCATTGAAACATAATCCACCCCAAGTTTTTCCAACTGTTGTGGCGTAAGGCTGCAACAACTGTCTGTTATGACTTTAACTTTGTTCATAAAATACTCCTTTTGAAACTTTTCGTTTCTAAAAGAAATTTTATGCAAATTGGCAAAATCAAACAAGCGAAACCCAAAATATAATTCTACACTTGCAAAATGCAGTTCGCTTAAATGTGGAATTTGACTTTTTTCTTGCAAAAATGATTGCTATTTTAGTTTTCAAAGTGCTAAAATATTGTTATGGAAGAAAAAGAAGTCCTTGCAAAAAATTTGATTAAGTTTCGCAAAAATGCTGGGCTAAGCCAGCTTGAACTTGCCAAAAAACTTAATTACAGCAACAAAAATATAAGCAAATGGGAAAAAGGTGAAACCATGCCCAATGCTTTTGTTTTGCAAAAAATTGCCCAAATTTATGGCGTGAAAATTGAGGACTTGTTAAGCGAGCAAACCCCTGTGGAAGAAAAACCTGTTGAGGAAAAACCAAAGAAAAACATCCGCAAAACTCTTTTTCGTCTTGTTATGCTTATCATGGCAAACGCCATACTTTTTGCCTCTGGCATCGCACTTGTTTACATTTTAAAACTGTTGAATGTTACAGGGTTCAACCTAAACCTTATATACTTATATCTTGCTCCTTTTTCGTTTTTAAGTGTGACAATTTATATTCGTGTTATTTACAAATTTGTGGATATAATTTCGCTTTCCGCATTTGGTTGGCTGATTTGTTTGTCATTATATCTATCTTGTCTAAGCGTTCCAAACATGGCATACATATTTGTGCTTGCAGGTGTGTATGAAGTTATTGAAGTTTGCATTGCCTTTTTGGTCAATTTGAAAATTTTTAAAAATAAAAAATAACAACTCTTTAAAAATTTGCTGTTTTTCAAACACCTTTTAAGAGCTGTTGTTTTTTTATTTATTTGGCAAAGAATGCAACCGCGATTGCATTTGGCCCAACATGAGTGCCAATGGTGCTTCCAATCATATAAGCAGGAACATTGTCCGTGTGCCCATGCCAAAGTGCAGCGCTGTCGGCAAGATACTTTTGCAAAAAAGCATCTGAAAGCCCAGAATAACCAAGCACATAAGGCATATCAAAATTTATTCCACCACACTTTTCAACAAGTTGACATAAAAGATTGTTCCCCTTCTT
>CANRMV010000002.1 GCA_947631875.1 uncultured Clostridia bacterium | reverse complement strand
AGCCTTTTTAACGTGCGCCTCCATTTCATTTGCAGAAGCAACCGAAAGCAAAATAAGCCTGTCCGAAACCGAATCCGTTTGCGACTGCTTAAAATGTTTATCAAAAGCGTAAGTGCTAATCTGTGGTTTAATGGTTTGAATTAGTCTTAAATGAAACAAATTGCCATCAAGTTCCTTCACGCGCGCGTTTCTAGAAATAATTTTTATTTTATTTCTATAATATTTCACTATTGGTGGAACGTGTTGTCCGACAGGTAGGTCATTTAAGTCCATAAAATCCTCGTGGGACAGTCCATTATGACCGTCAGGACCGTAAAATAAAACCTCTTGATTGATGTAGATGAACAATTTGTTATAGTTTTCAAGATGCCTTTTTATAAGACCTTTTTGCTCCAAGCCTGTCAGAATTCTGCGCGTTTGTCTCTCTCGCTTTTTAAGCACGGGCAAATCTGCAAGCATTTTCTTGTAGGTTATCCAACAATACTTTCTCCCTTTAACATACATTGTAACTGCGTTGCCACTATCAAAAAACTTTACCAGATAGTCCAGCAAAAGCCCTTCCTCGACTGATAGGCCTAATTCGACCATAGTTTTCTGATCAAAGTCGAATACGAAATCTCTCATTTTAACCTCCTAATAAATTTTGTTGCTTTGACAATAGGTTGATCAGGTCTATAGCAAAGCATATATTTTAACGAAGTCTGCAGCCTTCGATAAAACCGAAGTTGTGTTTACGCTCTAATTCTACCTTCTAGGGTTGGACAACATTTGACCTACCCTAAAAAATCTTTCATGCTAAATTCAACGATTTTTAAAGAATTTTTGCAGATTTTGGCATCTGAATTTTATCAAAGAGGATGTATCACCATTTGATACATCCAAAAAAATTTTTAAAAAAAGTGTGCCAATAAGCACACCCAATTTAGTGTAAAAATATAAAAATCATCTGTCACATCTGTCATTTGTCACATAAAAATGACAAAATTGACAAATGACAGTAAAATTCGTTTATATAGGAATTGTATTCATAATGCTTTGTGACGGATGTGACAGTTGTGACAGATATTTTTTTATAAAATTGATACATTATCGCACCTACTGGTCAAATATGGTCATATGGCACAAAAAAAGAACGGCATTAACCGTTCTTTAGTTATTATAAATTTCATCAAGTTTATTTTCTAAAGTGCCATCTTGTGCATAAGGCAATGCATCCAACTGCTTAAAATTATGCTTATCTATTTTTATTTGCTCACTAAATCCGAGAATATAAGCTATTGCAATTCTATAAATAATCTCAGTAGGCGCCAAGCCATAAACTTGTTTTTCAAAAATATGGTTTAAACGTTTCTCATTATCTGGATAAAGTTGTTTCATCTTTTTGCTGCGATATAATCTCTTAACAATTTCTGTTATATAAAGGCCCGATTTCATATACAAATCCATAAATGTATGATTTGGATCGTCAAAACACCCAGAATTCTCTTTTTCTAAATTGTCAACCATTTCTATTACAACCTTTTTAGGTGTAAAGATTTGATTTGTTTTTTGAGGAGGAATATAGTCGAATATATCTTCTTTTACATTTTCTTCAAAATAATTTGCTAGTTTTTGTTTTTTGGACAAAAATTCTTTAACAGAATCATTGAACACCACAGAATCAAAAAATCCGTTATAATGATGATTCTCTCCGCTTTCATCAGTGTAATCAAAACCGTCACGCAAGCTTCTAAATTCATCCAAAGATATGCCCGTCACTTCTTTAAACACTTGATCTGGGATTATATTATCGAAATCTTCCAAAGTGGTAGTCTGATCACCATATGCCATAAGAAATGATGGAATTGTTCGTGAAAAGCCTCTTAAATGACTTCTAACATTTTCCATAAGCCCGTCTCGTTGTTTTTCTCTTTTGTCTGTTTCTACCGCTTCAACAATTTTCTTGCCAGCATCTTCAATAACCATTCCAACTTGTGATTGCAAATTGTTAACAAATTCGGCCTCTATTGTGCGCTTTTTATCATCAAACGTTTTATTTATTTCAGTGATTGTTTTTGAATCTGCAGAAGATTTTGCTTCCTCGATTGCTTTTTTGCGTTCGTTTTCAAGTTTATTACATTCAATCTGGTAACTTCCATATTGTTTTTTAACAAAAGTATCGGCAGAATTGTTTATCTTTCGAATTAACCCCTGTTGAGTTGATTTAGACATATCTGAAGCATAATTTGATTTTGCAGTTTCCACCAAATTATCAGTTATATTTGTATGAAACGCTTGTAACAACTGTTCTAATTTGTCATCTCTTTTTGAATTTGTTACTTGATCTTTCTGGATATTTTCAATTGTATCTATCAAAGTATCCTGTATATCACCATAAATTTTGCTACCAAAGATGTCGCTTGCAGTCCCAATAACTTTATTTTCTGGAATTGCAATCTCTCCGTTTTCATCGATATCCAAAACTTCTTTAGTCTCTTGACTTATGCCTACAGGTTCTTTAACCGGATCAAACTTTTGAATAATATCTAAAACTTCTTTTGGCGCATTAAATATATTGCCAATATTTTGAAATAAGAAATTGCTCATGAATCCACGTCTAACAACTTCTTTTGCGTGTATAGCACGAGGAATTGAAAGGACTTTCTCTGCGTCAAGCTCAATCATTTCACCATTTGGATCTTCACCATAAACAGGGAAGAAGTTGATAAGCTCTCTTACATGTTGTTTTCTGGTGTCAGAGTCGCCTCGACCATTTGCCGTTTCAGCATGCAAACCATTAGCAAATTGCTCAAAGAAATCAAGCGTTCTTGCTGGGTCAAAATCAAAAACATATGCGTTTTGCTTTCTCAATTTTTCACCATTAGGACCGTCAAATAAACATGGATTTTGCGCTCTAAAAGCAGCTTGCATATAAAGTGCAGGGCTCTCCCCTTTATACAACATCATCACAGCTGTCCATTCTGGGATTGTAATACCTGTTGTCAGTTGCCCTACAGAAATGGTTATGGTTTTTGAATAATTTTTAATTGCATTTGTAACTTTATCGTAAGAGCTTTTTACATTTTTATCATAAGCAACTTCATCGGCCGATTCGCCTTCTTCATCCAATCTACCATCTCCAGCTGCCAAAACTATCTGATACTCATTTTTAAATATTGGATGATTATTTAATTTCTTTGCAAGAGCTTTTGCACTGCTAACATACTTCATAAGCCAAAGAGTATGTTTCAATTCATCTCTTAATTCAGGTGTTGAAAATGGGAATTTTTCTTGGTTTACAAGTGCATCGAGAAATTTATCTACTTCCGCATCATGCACAAAATCTCCGCTTGCGTTCGTCTTAAAAAACTCATTTAAGTCCCAGCAAAACTCTTCTTTGTCCCCATCATCAAAGAAATCAGCACCCTGTTCCACTTTTTCTCTACCGATATCGGACATTTTGTAGGTGTAGAGATTTAATTTTGGCAAATTTGCATAAGGGTTTTCCTCTTCGCTAGCATTGTTCCAATCTCTTTTATGTTCTTGTTCATCAGCATATGTCCAATTGAAAATCGCTTTTGGCGGGAATTTATCATTTGCCAATGCTTTAAATGGTGTTCCAGACAAATGAAGCGTATATTTTCTTTTTATTTGATCAAATGCAACATCTGTCTTGTAGGTGTCAACACCTTCATGCGCTTCATCTATAACCAAAACATCCCAATTAAGATCTGCAACTTCTTTCAGTTTTGCATATTGTCCACCAAAATATATTGAGCCTTTCAAGTCTTGCAACGAAATAAACTCTATGCATCCTTTGTGGTTTGGTTGCGAAATAACGTCTATATATTGTTCTCTCGAAAGAACATATTTTTTACTTTTCAAAGAATCAACATTTGTAACAAAATAATAACCAGACTCCGTGCCAAAAAACTTAACATAGTCTTGATACCACGAATTCGCGATTGAAGGCCTGTTTGTCACAATCAATATTTTTTCAGCGCCTAATTTTTTACACAAATCATATGTTGACAATGTTTTACCAAAGCGTGGTTTTGCGTTCCAAAGAAATTCATGCTCGTGAGAATTATCAAGAAAATAAGACCTCGTTTCATTAACCGCACGCCTTTGTTCCTCTCTTAAATTGTATGGAAGCACGCCTACACTTTCAAGTATGCCTTTATCGACCCTGAACTGACCAAACAAGGCGTATGAGTCTCTTCCACTGATTTTAAACCATTCTGGACAGCCTTCGTCATCTGGTTCAGGATCCATTCTTTCTATATCGTTTTTTGAAAGATAGTTATGAAATTCTTTGTCAGTGAATCTTGTTTTGCCATCTGCAAAAATAGCAATATCTTGCCACTCTTTTTTTGCTCTAATATTGGCAGTTTGAGTTTGCTCCTTAATTCTTGTATTAACATCTCTTTCTGTATATCCAATTTTTGTCCAACCATCATGATACACAACCCCGGGAGTTGTGTATGCATAAATCATTGGCATTACTTTTTCAGAGGTTTTTATGTTAATTTTTGCCATTATTTCATCTCCTTTACGTGAGATTCAATAAAAGCAACTTCTTCATTTGTTAATCCGTATTTGTTATAAAGTTGCATGTCAATTTCATGAACGGATTTTGACCAGTCTATATCTGAATTGTTTGTAAAGTTTTGCATTGGAACATAATGCCAAGTTTCTGCTTTGTTCCCTTGAGTAACCTTTAATACACACAGCATTATTCTGGCAAATTTAGTTTTTATGTATTTTAGTAAATTTTCTGCATCATGTTCCTTTTTGAAATCCCCAATACATATGAATGTTTGTGTTATTCCATCGCCTGGTTTCCCTATAACAGGGTTGCCAATAATAGTTTCTTGTTTATCACTAAGAACAGAGCCGTTTGAAAAAGGGACAAAAACTTTATAATTGTCCAACCAACTATCCTCTTCTATATATTTTCTCGAAATATATCTATATTCTCTTTTTTTATTAATAAGTCCCAAAATTCTCGCATCATCCTCATTTGTTTTCTTTACAGAAAAAATTTCCGGAAACCTTTTATCTTTCCCTTCACTCCCTAGTCTGTCTTTCATGTATGGCTTATCGTTATAGAGATTAATTAAATTAAATTTAGATTGAGTATAAATCAATTTATCGAAAACAAATTCTGCTTTCAAGCTTACTTTAGCAAAAATATCTGACAACAAAGAAGACGGAACAAAATGTTTTATTGCGCCATAATCATTAGTATTATCATGATAAGTAACAACAATCCCTCCTGGAATAGACGCTGAAGGAAATACTTTTTCACTTATTTTCTCATAAGATATAACTTTAAGATGAACATCATCTAGCATCTTATGGTTCCAATTTGAGGGCGTTTTTCCAGCATTCATTAAAAACCTCGCTGGCGTTATCAACATAACTTTATCAGACAAATTATATGCAGCATCCATAAAGACATGATAAATTGGATCATCACTTGTAGATGTCTTTTGTGCGGGTTTGTTGTATGGCGGATTTCCAATTATAAAATCAAATTTCATTTTTTTATCTCCTTTATAAAACTTTATAGATCGTTTAGTTGTCCAATTCATTATTTTGCAATAAATACCTGTGTGATGATTGTTATTTTCTCTCAAACAACTTTGGCATGGTTCCATTTCCTCATCGTCAAATAGTGACATTTGCATTTTAGGAATTGGCTTACATGAATTAGGTATGACGTATTTAAGCCCATCCATTTGCCAAATATTCCAAGAAAGTATTTTTGCTATTTCAATTAAATATTCTTTAATAGGATAATTTTTGAATTTATCTATATAGTAATCGATGAAAGTAAAAAGCAAATTTTCTCTTGCAATAAGAAGACTGTCCCCCTGCCACTCGTAACCGAATGTGGTTTTGAATGCCTCAAAAGACCACTCAACCCAATCTTTTTCATGCTCTACATTTTCACTAATAATTCTTAATTTCCTATCTAAAACACCTACACGATCATCCGGTTCAATCCATTCACCCGTAACAGTATCATATCTACTTACAAGAAAAGGCGCCTCGCCACAAGTAATCTCTAGAACTTTTCTTTTAACATAATCTTGCCAATTTGTTTTTAAGCCTGAAAAGTCTATTTTGTTTTTGGTTGTTTCCCATTTTGTGCCATTTTCAATATTAAAGACATTTTTCTTCCCAAAATACTCATTATCTAAGTGGTTAGCCATTTCATTACAAATCCAAGATGGAGTAAAAACTTCTGCCTTATCTTTAACTCGGATTTGCTGTTCTTTTTTAGATTTATTTGTTCTCGGTCTTATTATCTGTCCAAACCTGCCTGTTACCGCGCTAATACTAATGTGTTCATGGCTTTGATATCCTTGTCCACGCGATGCATAAATATCAGTTGCCCAAATTATGTTTTTGCCAGAGCTTCTATCCTTAAGAAGAATAGACAACAACTCTTCGTCTAATTGCTTGATATAATTTTCTTTAATGTCTATATCTTCTTGCATAGTTCCTCCTTTTAATTTTCGTTATATGCTTTTTGGATAAGTTCTTTTGCGTATTCAATATCTTTTTCAGATTTGATTATGTATTGCAAGTCACCGCAACCCCAATGCCCGATGGCGCGAATATCTCGCAAACATCAGCGATTTTTTTGTCTAATTTCTTTAAAACCAACAATTCAAAACTATCTTTGTGTTCCAAAAGCCAATTCAAATGAAATAAGCCCTGATTTATAACTATATTCAAAAATCACAGGGCAATTATTTTCATCAATACCGATACTGTCCATTCTGCCGCCATCGATAACATATTCGCTTGCCAAAAAAGTAACGCCAAAAAATTCTTGCATATTGTTTTCAATGACCGTTTGAAGCTCTTTTTCCAACAAAACGCTGGCTGCTTTCATTTCTTTAACTTGCGGTTTATATCTAAAAAGTTTTATATCTGCCATATATTACTCCTATTATAATTTCATTATAGCATACATCAACGAATTTTGTAGGAATATTTTTCATTTGTTTTAAAATTTCGGTTGCCAATATTATAAATGCTAATTGTTTATTATTTATTTGAGCTCTCTTGTTTATTATTTAAACTACTAATAAGATGATCAATATCTATGTCGGGTTGTCCCTGTCTGGCATAGTATTGAGAAAATCTTGATTGGATATTTTTCATATAATTTGGATTAATACTTGCTATCTTATTTTCTTTTAAAAATTTTTCTCTAGAAAATGAACTAACATTTCCAAACTCAATAACTCCAACACCATTATCTCTATATGGTGGCAAAAAATGCTCGCTAGGTGATTTTTCTAGAGAAAAATTTTCATTAAATGCCTTGTGACGACGTGCTTCAGGAGCTTTCAAAACATCTAAAATCTTATCTTTGGCCTTTTCGTAGTCTATATGAACAACAGCTATAGGCTTGTCGTGGTGATGCAGAATTTGACATTCTGGTAATATTACCAAGTAATTTTCTCCGTTAATTGAGTATATATCTCCGTTGTGCACTTCATCTGAAACAGATGGTGAAATATAAAATTCAAAATATTTCTGTTTTCCGCCCTCAGTTATATTTAATTTATTAACAATTCTAGTTGTTAACATTCTAACCAATGCTTCGCTGTCATCATATTCTGGAATATCTTCTATTAATTTTATAGTATTATCTAGATCATCCCAAAAAATTTTTGTTATTTTTTGGTCTAAACTGCCATCATATCCAATTAAATCAAAAATTTTTAGCTTCTTTATTCTTATAATCTCATCAATGACATTATTAAATGGAGTGGTTCGTGCGAATTTCTTGAATCCTATCTGTTCTTCAATGTCCTCGACATATGAAAGATTTCCAGCATAAACAATTAAAGGTATTCTTTTTTTGTTTATAATTTTATCAATTAATTTTCTTCCACCTTCTGGATTTTTGTCACCCCAGTTTATATCTACAACAATACAATCATATTTATTTTCAAACAATTTGTTCCCTATCATAGAATCGTTGTCAATAGAGTCAATTTGGATCTTGCAGCCATTAGATATCTCGTAAGCTTCTGCAATATCCTTCATTGACTTAACTTGCGTTTCATCATCTTCTATTAATAAAATATTTATCATATGTCAAACTCCCATTTTGGGTAACTCTATCTGTATATGAGCCCCATTTTCTTTTTCTATAGCACGAAGTTGCCCACCATTCCTTGCGATAGCCTCTCCAGCGATTGGTAAACCTAAACCTGTTCCGCCACCAATTTTTCTCGAAACACCTGGCTCAAATATAACACAAGACCTTATATCGTCTATATTGATTCCTGGTCCATTATCTAAAATATCAATTATAATACTTAAGCCACTATCCGTAACGCGTATCAAAATTTCTTTGTTATCTATATTCGCCTGTTGCAACCAATACAAGCTGTTTTCTATTATATTAGTTAATGCCATTAACAAATCAATTCTGTAACCATAATAAGTAAATTCTTTTCTACAGTCTATATTTAATTTTATCTTTTCCGCACTTAGTTTATTTTTAAATATTTCAAAAGCATCATTTATTACTTTCAAAATATTAACATTGGTCTGACTCCCTCTTTGCCTTGTTGCTAAAGGATTTAATTTTTTAAACAAATCATCTAACAGCACTGCCTGTTCTTTGCTAGTCTCGGCTTGCGATAATATTTTTTCCAAATATTTATGTTCTTTAGATTTTTGATATTCTGCAATAAATACAGGCATGCTATTTGCCGTATTTATAAACCAACCCAGCGGTTTTCTAGCTTCATGCAAAATTAAATTCATGATCTTACCCAATGTTGCTTGTCCTTGATAGATTGCAATTTCATTTTGAATTTCTTCCGCTATTTTTTCTTTTGCTTGAGTTTCTTGTTCAATAACTTTAGAAAGTTTTCCCCTTTCTTCATCACTAATATTTAATTGACTTATATTTTCATTTATTTGTGAATTTGAAACAAGTTGTTTCAATCTATCATTTAAATTAACTTTTCTTTCTTTTTTTGCGATTCCTTTACCAGAGGTTATCCTATAAGCCCTTCTTGATGTTTCTACATTAGATATAATTGTCAAAATTATTTTTTTAAAATTAGCATAATTTTCATTGTCTTTTAAACCATCTCTAGCGCTCTTGTCAACTAAATGTGAAATTTCCTCATCCTCTATCTCTATTACACCATAAATTTGATCTGTGCCAATATGCAAACTAGGGTCTTGAACCCTTTTTTTATCTAAGCTAAGCCAATCAAAACCTTCATCGCCATAAGGTCTAATTCTAAAACCATTTCTATAAATAAATACTCCGCATATCTCATTAATCAATTGTCTCACATCATCTCTTGATGGTTTCGTTCCAATCAACCCTTTAAATGCTTCGTTTTTTGATATACTTTCAATATTATCCTTTTCTCTATCAAAAATTCTAAATTCAAATTTTAAATTTCCACAAATATTTTCATTTTCACCAAGCAATGATATTGAAAAATCATCAATTTTATCAATATATTTATTTTCGAATTTATATTCGATTTTATTTTTAACCACCGTACCTGTTATTTTATAACTATACATGTCTAAAATAGGAAATGGCACAATTTCGTAGTTATCATACCCCATTGCAATATTAGAATCAACTTTTAAAGTTATTTTAAAATTATCTTTTTTGTTATTAAGAGTGGGAGTCATTGTTTTTCTTAATTCTTTTATTAAGACATCAATATCTGCTTTTGACCAAGTTAAATTTGTATTTTCTACAGCTATTATTTCGAACCTAGTACCATTATGATGTGTTGTCTTACTTTCAGAAATATCTATACCTATCTCGTCTAAAAATTTGTCTTCATTAAATGCATTCCAATCAATGCTTAACTTATTTTCAATAGAATTATGCCATGAAATCAAAGTCAAACTATTCCCCAAAATTGCAGCCGAAAATCTTCCTATCCCCTTTTTCCCTTGAACTTTTCTCCCTTTAGGACTTTTTTTATTTAAAAGTTTATCATTTGTGGCCGGAACCAGCCACTTGTTTATAATTGTGTCCTTCGACATTCCAAAACCATCATCTTCAATAATGATGCTTAAGCCATTATTCACCATTTTAAAATCTATAATTATATTGTTTGCATCAGCATCATATGCATTTTTTACTAATTCGATTATAGCAGCATATTTATCCTTAATAATTTCAGATCCTATTGTTGAAATAAGCCTTGCCTTAGGTCTAAAAGTTTTTTTATCCATAATTTCTCCTTTATTTATTACAATTTTTATTTAATACCAGCATTAATCAACCGCATTTTAATCCCATTTGCTATAGCTTCTGCCATTAAAGGCGGAACAGCATTGCCAATTTGCGTAAACGCTGCAGTTCTCCCGCCTTCAAAGTAATAGTTATCAGGAAATGATTGAATTCTTGCAGCTTCTCTTACAGATATTGACCTTGCCTGGTTAATATCTGGATGTATGAAATAATGCCCATCTTTTGAAATATGAGCCATCATTGTATGACATGTATTTGTGTCGCCTTCAACAACTTTAAATCTGTCAACAAATGATTTTCTATTCTTATGTGTTTTTAAATTTTCGGGAAGTTCGTCATAATGTAATCTTTGATGACCATTATTCCATTTTTTTATGGCTATTTTATATATTTCACGATCCCTATCGATATTTGGCCTGGCAATATGACTAGTTAAAATATCATCATCCTGCCTTATTTTAGCTTTTTTTAGATAAGGAATTATTTTCCAAGAAGCATATATATTCTCATGTTGACCTGGGCTTAAAACTGGCAAATCTGCAAACATTTCATTTATGGTTGTTTTGTCGTGCCATTCAGTAAACTCCGGAAATTTAATGTTTAATGATTTTAGCCACCCAACAATTATAACCCTTTTTCTTGACTGCTTAACCCCAAATTTATCGGCTTCTAGGATCTTATCCTCAACGCAATAACCACTTCTTTTTGCCAATGCCTTAAAATTGTTATAGAATTTTCCGTTTTGAGCGCTCAATAGCCCAGCTACATTCTCAAACACAAACATTTTGGGCTTATATTTTCTTAGGAAATCACAATAAAGTTTATACAAATAATTTCGAGGATCGTCCTCTATCCGTTCATTATTTTTTAGTTTTATTTTATCTTTTGCTGATTTTATTGACCTGCCAACCAAAGAATATGCTTGGCAAGGAGGGCCTCCAATTATAACATCAACACTATCACCTTTTAATAAGTTATCGATATTATTAAATATTCTTGGCAATGATTCTTTTGAAATTGTCTCACACATACAAGTATCTAACAATGATTGAGGTGCATTTGAATATAATTCATCCCTAGAAATCAATCCTCTCAAATAATTATTATATATAGAAGCCTTTTCGTGTCTAACCAAATAATAATAGGCCATTCTAGTTTTCAGCGTATTTACAGCCTCATTATTCATATCAATGTGTGCCACGGGACTAAAACCCGCTCGGATAAAACCTTCCGACAGCCCCCCAGCCCCTGCGAACAAATCTATATAATTCATACATTTACCTCCAAAATTTAAAACTTCTGAACATACTAATAGCAATTAATATGTTAAATGCCTTTAAGATTTTTGGTTATTTCTTTAAAAAATTCTACACTCCATAAATCAAGTTTCGATTTATCCCTCACAAAAGGCAACACATCTTCTTTTGCCTGTTCAAAATTTAAATTCTCAAACCTTTCATTAAGCAGCGCTTTTAAATTATCTATTGTCAAATCATAATCTTCACTTATAAAATTTGACTGCACTAATTTAGCTTTTAGATTTTTCAAATTGACCTGCGCTCCAATAGACAAAAAGAACACGTAATCATAAAAGTCTCTACCTTTAATCCTTGAATGCCAATTTCTGCATAAACAAGCATGTATTTTTCCTGCAAATAATGACGGAAGATCATACAATTTTACTTGATACGGAGATGGCAATAATCCAAATTTAGTTTCATAAGTAGCCCCTACCGGTGGGTTTATATCTACTTCGAATTTAATTCTAATAGCCTCGTCTTTATTTATAAATTTTGCATCTTCGCCGTTTTCGTAAAAAGTCAAAATATGTTCTTTTGTGTTTCCTTTCAAAAATGCTGATTTTATGTTTGAATCGAAAGATTTAACCTTTTCTTGCACACTGAAATCAAGACCAAGTGACTTTGTTTCGTTTTCAATATATGGAAAGTATTTTGTCAAATCAAAATTTGGATCTTGTGTAGTCAATGAAAAATCTAAATCCTCACTAAATCTATCTAACCCATAGAATATTCTTAAAGCTGTTCCTCCATAAAAAGCTGCTTCTTTGAAAAATCCTCCACGAGATAACCCACAAAGAACAACCTCCTGCACAATTTCTTTAATGGCATTTTTTTTGTCTTCAATATTGTTAATTTTATATTTTTTCAGCATTTGGCTTAATACTTGTTGCATATTACTTCTCTCCTTTAATTAACTTTTCAAGCAGATTTAAATTTGTTGACCGATATAGCGGTGCAAGTTGTAATATATCTTGCTTGTTTAATTCGTTAAATTTATCTTCATCTATTCGCAAATCGTCAAACAACAACTTTTCTAAATCATCTACTGATCGTACAGGCGAAATTGTATAAAGCTTATCACAAAGAGCCTTTTCTGGAGTGGCAACTTGATACGTATATGTGCCTTCATTCATAACCATAACGCCCAAGTTGAAAACCGCAGGTGGAACATCTCTATAGATAAAAGTGCCAAACCTGTTCGTATATGTTTTAACCCTCTTTTTATTGAATGTGGCACATGTAATTGTATTGTATACAACTTCTGGTATTAAATTTTGATAATGCAAAACAAAGTCAAAAGAAATATAAGAAGGTCCATATATAAATTGCGCCAAATATGGAGCAAAGGCGTTAGGATCTGTTTCATATATCCCTTTTACCAAAGGAAACAACTTTCCATTTTTAACATCTCGGGCAATTCTACCCTTTGGATCGGCAAGATTGTGGTAATATTCTTTTAATTGTTGGCTGGTAATAATCATAATATTTCCTCCAGATAGTTGCATTATATCACACTTTTTGGAGAAAATCAACAATTTTTCATATTATTTGCTCCAAAAAGTTGTGTTTTTTGCAACTATCTGGAGAAAATCTACAAGTTTTTGGTTTTATATCGATAGAACAACCGCTTAGGAAAACTCCAGTCTATCCTGCGCATAAATTGTTTATATTTTCTTTCAAAATGACTTAGCTTTTTCGTAAAAACGATTTATAGGGTCAAACAACTTGGAGGAGTTTTATGAAAAACGCATCAATCAATCGAACTCCTTAAAGAATATGTGCGATATTGCTCAGTGATCAACAACGGCGGCGAGCAAATTGAAAAGAGACTTGCCATTTCAAACCGATATCCTAAAAAGCGTAAAAAATAAAAAATCTTTACTTTTTATGTTCAAACAGTTGTAAAATCTTTACTTTTTTGATATAATATATTTGTCAAAGTAAAGATTTGGAGTGTTTATGATTATCAATGAAGCAAAATTAAAGGAACTATTAAAGCGAAAAGGCATAACAAAATCCGCCTTATGTGAAAAAGTCGGCATATCCTCGCGCACAATTGCAAAAATAAGCAAAGGCGAAGATATCAACGACAATGTTGTTGGCAAGATTTTGGCATTTTTAGATGCCGATTTTGACGACATTCTTGAAGCCAACCACATTTTACAAACTCTGCAAAAAGAAAAAATGTTGAAATTAGGTGGCGGCCTGTATCACGAAACACAAATTAAATTAACATATAATTCAAATCATATTGAAGGTAGCAAACTTACCGAAGATCAAACCCGATATATCTTTGAAACAAAAACACTTGGCGAACTTCCTGCAAACATTCAATTAGATGATGTAATTGAAACAAACAACCATTTCAGGTGCATTGATTATGTAATCGATTTTGCAACCGCTGAATTGACAGTGACGCTTATAAAAAATCTGCATCACTTCTTAAAGGAAGGTACAGAGCAATCAAAAACTTACGGTGCCGGTCAATATAAGGTTGCACCGAACACTGTTGGCGGAATCGAAACCACTCCCCCAGAAGATGTGGCAAAAAAAATGAAAGAACTTCTTGATTGGTATAATTCTCTTAAAAAAGTCACCTTTGAAAATATTGTTGAATTCCATTATAGATTTGAAACCATACACCCATTCCAAGATGGCAACGGGCGTGTTGGCAGGCTTATTGCCTTTAAAGAGTGTTTAAAAAACAACATTGTGCCATTTTACATTGATGATGCGAATAAATGGCTATATTATCGCGGCCTTAAAGAATGGAATAACGAAAGAAACTATTTAATTGAAACCTGCCGCTTTGGACAAGACTTATATAAACAAATTTTGGATTATTTTAGAATTAGATATTAAAAATCAATACAAACCTTGAAAAAATATGTTATAATAAACTAAAGGAGAAAAAAAACATGTCACTATTTTCAAAAAATAAAAATCCATCTGATAGAATAAGAAAGGCAGATGCCTCAACTCAAAGATTGAGAGATAAAAGATCCAAATTAAATCCCACATTAGATGAAAAGAAGATAAATAAAATAAATGGCAAAATTCATAAAAATAATGTTGAGATTGACATCGCTAAAAGAGAATTAAGACAACCCAAGGTTGAAATCGATAATTCCACAAGAAATATTAATTTTAATAAAAATGATAACAGCAAACAACTTCATTTGCATGGACATTATCACAATCATAAAGCGAAAAAATAAGAAATTGTACACCAAACGGCAAAAACTGGGCAAAAAGTCACCATTTCGCCACCATAAATTTGATGGCGATTGAGTTAAAGATAAGAAAGTTGGTGTGAAATTTTAATGAAAAAGCCTAATTTTGACAATAATTTTGCTTAAAATTGCCAAAATTAACGCCAAAAAAGATAAAATAACCAAATTTCTTTTCTTACGCGATAGAGCAGTTCAAATCTGCTCGGTTGCACCAATTCACTAGCAAATAAGACGGCTTATTCAGTCGTCTTTTTAATTTGTTCTTATTCAAAAATTTTTTTAACTTAATTGACGATTATACTTTAAGAGTTTTTCATTCTGTGCTAAATGTTAAACCCATTCATGCTTTACATACAAACGCTTTCAAATTATTTATTTGTGAAAGGGATATTCCTTTTTTTCAGAATTTGTTTAAAATTTGCTAAAACATTATTGTTATCTTTTAGCACCAAATAATCTACACCTCGACTTTGTAATTGGTTACAGTTTTGAGTGCTTAATGTGTCGGCAACAAAAATATCACTATCTCTTGCTATGGTTGCATCGGCGCTTTCCGGATTGCCTTTTCCCATTAATTTCACTTCGATTCTGTAAATTTTTCCATTTTTACTTATCAATTTGTAATCAACCTCTCTATCAAAGCTTTTGGTCTTATCTTTTTTAAAAGTTGATCTATCAATATTTGCAGAAGGAACTCCTGCCAATGAACAAAGTTTATCAATTAATGGTTTTTCAACCTTTTTGCCAATAGAACTCCAAGCACCGCCTCTTAGTTGCATTTTCTTTGTGGCCAAAGCATTTATCACTAACAAACTTTCCGTTAATGACAATTTAACCGCATCTTTCTTATAATTAATTTTTATAGAAACTGCCAAGTCGGTGTTTTCATCGTTTTCCATCGCACCAATAAGATTGCTCAAATATTCAAAATTATCATTTGCAACTTTTAACACTATATCTTTGGTTGCATGTTTATATATGTTTGTTATTGTTTTTTTATTTAAACCTGCAAATATCGCAGCTTCATCTGCCGTATGGTTGCTGGAATTTATAAAATTATCTTTATACCAATCCAAAGTGATTCTTTTATCGTTCATTTTAGCATTGACTATATTTTTAAAAAATCCCATTGTAAAATCTAAAAACTTTGCATTTATAGCTTTTATTACTTCATCTCTATAATCCTTACCTTGCAACAATTTATCTACGGTTGCGTTAATAACATCAGTTTCGAATGTCATAATTCCCTCCTTTTATAATTGTTTTAACATAATCTTCATTAATTTCACATAACACAGGCACCCTGTGTTCCTTTATCGCAACTCTGCCAAATGTCCCAGAGCCAGCGAATGGGTCCAGCACAACATCATTTTCAAAAGAATAATACTTAATCACTCTTCGGCACAATTCTTCTGGGAATACGGCCGGATGATTTTTATCACTTTTAGGATTAATATACCAACAATTTGTTGCATCAATTTCGGTGTCAATATTTTTTTTATTTGGATATTTTTTGATGTTTTCATCCAGCAAGAAATTCGCATTTTTCCTGTAAACAAGAAGGCTTTCAGTTATACAATTTGGTTTATAAGATAATGGCTTTCCTGTTTGCTCATATCCCCCATTTCTGTTTGGAACGCAATACTGAGGTTTTATCCAAATTATTTCATCAATGAACGAAAATCCGCTCTCTGTCAATAATTTGTGAAAATCAAAATGTATTGGATATCTAATGCTTTCAAATTCTCTTCCTGGCCGTTTTGTAATCACCGGCGAAACGTTTATTACGATAAATCTTCCATCTTCTAAAACTCTATTGCATTCAAGCAAAACTTCTTTCATTTTTTGCAAATAATCATTATAGGAATGATAATCGGAATATTGCCTAGCGTTATAATATGGAGGAGATGTGAAAATTAATTGAATGCATTCATTTGGTAGTTTTTTTAAAGTTATTGCGCTGTCACCAACTAACACTGTTGGGTTTTCTATTTTATCTATTTTTTTTGTTCTGTATATTTTTTTGTCATAAAAGTAAAATTCTTTCATTTTTTTTATAATTTCATTATTATAAAATGCCTCTATTCTATCAGCCAAATCTTTAAATTCAAAACTCTTATAATTATAAAGAGTTGTTCTATACATTTGATAAACAAGTTCCATATAAGTTGATTTTTGAAACGCATGTTTTTCTATGAAGTCATGAACTCGGCTCTTGTTGCTTTGCCTGCCAATAGAAGACACGATTTCTCTTTTTATCTCTATTGGAAATTCTTCTTCATAAAGCTTTTCAAGTAAGTCAAAATTTGCTTCACTTTTTTCCTTGCCCAAAGATTTTATATATTTAACTGTGATATTCTTTTGATTCATGGCTTTCTCCAACAATTTAATTATAGCATATAGTTAAAATAATTTTGTAAGTTTTTTCACGTGTTTTTAAAAAATTTAACGATAAAAAAGATATTTGCTCAAATATTTTTGACAATTTCCAAAATACACAGGCTTTTCTTGTTTAATTGAACTTCAAGAGAGAGTCTAAAAATTTTGCTTGCAGTTTGCGTTTCTTGACTTTATCATTGCTGTAATACACATCTATTATCGTTTTTAAATCCACCAAAAACACATACACTTTTTTGTCCAAAAAGATATTCTCTGCCCTTTTTGTTTCGCCCTCATTGTTATCTGTGGCATATCCCACATATTCAAAAGTGTCATCATCTATGTCGCTCGTTTGATGACTTTTTGAATAAGGAAGTAAGAATGCTGATTTCACCTTCCAAATTTTGCCGTCATCTCTTTGCAATTTGTTGTTTATAATGTATTCAGCATAACCTATTTGTTTGACGACATCTGCAGATTGCGGCAAATCCCTAACGCTCCTGTTTCCATAGCCAAAGTTGTAATATTTTGAATCTATAACAACCAAATAATCAACAATCTCATTTTTTTCGGTTCTTTGCGCGCTTAGAATGGTGTCTGGCCTTAAATTTGACGCTTTAACTTGCTTGTGATTTAAAAAATAGGATGCATGGGAATAAAAGTCTTTTACATTTTCCGTTCCAAGCGTTTTAAGAACAATTTTTTCAAACACATACTCAAATTCTTTATCGCTAGCGCAAAAATATTTTGTGGTTTGGCCGCTTTCTCGCTCCTGCAAAATATCAAGCAAACAATTAATAATTTGTTTTTTATAATCTAAAAAACTGTTTGACAACCTTTGTTTTAAGAAGGTTATCATAAAAGAGCGTGCCTCTTTGTTTTCGATATTAAAAATAGAACGGTCCACATGATACAAATCATAATACCAACCCAAATTTTCAACCGCATACGCCAGGCAACATTTGTAAATTTCGGTGATTATTTGATTTTCATCAATTTTGCGCCTAAATTTATATAAATATCTAAAAATAAAATTGTCCTTGTCAAACAGCATATTGTTTGTTTTAACTGTTTTTTTCCAATTTATTTTTCCGGCAGAAAAAGGCTTGGTTTCAATTTGAGTTTCTTTGTAATAGCCATTTTTCAAATAGTCTCTTAAAATCCAAAGGAAAGCCTGATAAAGCAAATACCCCTTCCTGCTTTCCCCTTCTTGCAACTCAAATTGACTTTCTGCTATTATGTCTAAAATCTTTTTCGCTTCATGTTTCAGAGATTCATATTCATTTTTTGGCACATCTTTAATTGTTATTGTTCTGCCCTTGTAGTCTGGAAAATATTGGCATGGAAAAACAAATATAGAATTTTGTGTTTCTGGGTCAAAGCCAATATAATCTATATCTTTTTTATCTATTGGAATTTTAAACGCTATTTGTGCCATCTTTTATCTTTGTGTTTTAGACAGTTCCAACATTCTTATCAAAATATTTTCATTAAAAACATTGAAACGCTTGTTAAGTTTAATTTTTTCCACATCTCCCACAGTGATTTCTTCATCTGTTGTTTTTGAAAAGGTCTTTATAATTTCATCCAAAGTTTTGTATTCTCTGGTGTTGAAAAGCCTGCTCCTTTCAAACTTGAAAACATCGTTCCACAAATACATAAACACTTTTTCTGAAAAAGCATCAACATCTTTAAGTTCTTTCTCGCTTACAAACCAAACTCCCAACTGTTTATCCTCTTCAAAGCCGTCATTTATATCAACAATCGCTTCATTTATTGCTTTGGCAAAAACTCTCCATTCAAGGTCTTTTTCGCCAATTTTCAAATCGGCAATTTTGTGGTGAATTTGCTCTTTGTGTTGAGAATTTTCGATGTCATCAAAAGTGTTTTCAATCCTGTGCATTCTCCACCTGCGCTTAAAGGCAGTGTCAAGCACAAAAACATTTTGGTCGCAAGTGTTCATAGTGGCAAAAATAATCAAATTTTTTGGGATTTTAACATCTTTAAAATTGCCACCATTTTCATTTAGAATTTTCAAAATATCTGCATTATAAATTGCATATTCGCTATTCCCCTCAGAGTCTCTGTCCAACAACTGAAAAATATCGCCAAAAATTTGTGGTGCGTTTCCGCGATTGATTTCTTCAATAATTAAAAAATAATCGTGCTCAGCATCATGCAAGGCTTTGTTTAATATTTCAGTAAATGGTCCCGGAACAAAAGGATATGCAAGTTCTTTGTTCTCTCTCTTTGGCAACAACTGTCCAACAAAATCCGCATAAGTATATTCTGGGTGGAACAAAACTCTGGAATAATATTCCAAGTCAACACCATTAAGCAAGTCTTTGATAAAATAACTTTTTCCACAACCAGGCACGCCATAAAAAATCACATTGCCAAATTTTGAAAAACTTTTAAGTAGCGTGTTCACTGGTTTTGGTGAAAGCGGTTTGTTTGCCCCTTCAACTTTTTCGTCTTTGGAAGGTTCATTTTCGTCTAAAACTTTTCTTTTTCGAGTCTCTGAGAACAAGTCATACAAATTTCTTCCATTTGGATATTTGTAATAGCTTCCATTTTTAAGACAAGTTTTTATATTTTCAATGTCATTTTTATCTTTGTCTTTCTTTTTTATTTTTTTCAATTCTTGGTCTTTGTCTAAATACTCTATTATTGGAAAGCCTTTTAATCTGCTCGATAACACGTCACTTAAAGGCTTGTAAATTTGCCATTGTCCCTTTTTATATACAAAGTAATCTATTATCTTAAAATCATCACTTTGATTTTCCACAAACAAAGCAATGTCCCCATCTTCAAACTTGTTTTTAAAGTCTTTCAATACATCGGCAACTCCCACATAAAATTTTCTCTTGTTTTTTTCAAAATTATAATCCGATTTTAAGAAAGTATAATCCTTTTCATCTTCCAATTTAATCAAAATTCCATCAAAATTGCTGTTACTTTTGTCATAAATATTGTTGGAACATTTAAAATGTTTTTGTGCCCAAATATCCTGTGTGCTTGCAAAATTTTTATATTTAATAACGTCATTCCATTTTTTCACCACAAAAGTTATATTAACTTGCTCACCTTTCACAGTTGGCTTTAAAGAAATGTTGAGGACATTTTTATTGTCAAATTTCACCATTTTTAAAGTTTTTTGAGAATCGTTAACAATTAAAACAAACTTGTCTAACAGTTTATCAAACTTTTTTGAATCACCGTGAATATAATAATCGGATTCCGATTCGTATTGATCCAAATTTAACACAATGCCATTCTTTTTAAACTCAACCTCAGCAGATTTTACAAGTTCTTTAATCTTTTCTTTTTTCTGGTCCTTTTCACTATCCTTTGGGTAAAGGTGTTTTATTGCCACCTCAATATTTTTTTCAATCGCCTCAGATATCTTAAATGTAACCGGCAAACAATACAATTCTTTTACCTCTTGCAAAATTTTCACTTCGTCTTTGTTCATAACAAACCCCCATATTCGATATTTTAAAATTTAAGAAAAATTTTGTCAACAAAAACAGCACTTTCTCGGGCAAGGGAGATGTTTTTTTTATTTATCACAATTTTTTACTTGTTCTTTTCCCTCGTTTAGTGTATAATTTTGAGGCGGAGGCAAAAGATGAAAGGTTTTGTGCTTAAAAATGCTTATTGGGCTGATGAAAATAGAACTGCCCAAATTAAAGACTTAAAACGCGAGTTCAAAAAACTTGGCGTTGGCTTAGATGTGTTTGATTGCGATTTTTTTTGCCAAATAAATGAAAATGGCGGCCTTTCAAGCGCAATTTCAAAATATGATTTTTGCATATTTTTAGATAAGGACAAATACATTTCGGAAATTTTGGAAAAAACAGGACTTAGGCTTTTTAACTCGTCCAAAGCCATCGCAATTTGCGATGACAAAGTGTCCACTTTTATTGCCCTCTCAAATCACAACATTCCAATGCCAAAAACAATTCCCGGACTTTTGTGCTTTCACAAAGAAGAGGTAATTCCAAAGGAAAAATTTGATAAAATCGAAAAAGAATTTGGCTATCCTTTAATTGTGAAATCCAGTTATGGCTCACTTGGAAGTTCGGTTTACAAAATTGACAACCGCACAGAACTTGAAGAAATCATGGAAAAATTGAAGTGCCGCCCGCACCTATTTCAAAGATATGTTGCATATTCCTATGGAAGAGGTTTGCGAATAATTGTGATTGGTGGAAAAATGACATGTGGCTATATGCGCAAAAGCGAAACTGACTTTCGCTCAAATTTGGCGCTTGGCGGAAAGGGCTACAAAGTTGACATCCCAAAAGAAGCGCAAGCCATTGCCGAAAAAGCGGCAAAGGTGCTTAAACTAGATTATTGCGGCGTTGATGTTTTGTTTGATAAAAACGGCTTTAAACTTTGTGAAGTGAACTCAAACGCCTATTTTGAAGGCTCAAAACTCACCACCGGAACAAATGTTGCAAAAGCATTTGCAGAATATGTGGTCAAAACCATTTCAAGCCAAAAAAAAGAATAAAACAAACTATTTTTTTCTAATGTCCGTTCAAAAGTTTCAGCGAACAAAAAAACCATGATTTTCATGGTTTTTTATTTTTTCTCATTAAATTATTTTTCAGTTATTTTCCAACGGAAACTTCAACAAAATCCTCAAAAGCAGTTTCATCTTCATAAGTTCCCAAAACTCTCATTGCATCATTATATAATTTTCTTCCACCTGCCAATGCTTCATCTCGTGAAAGTTGCGTGCCGCCTGACAAACCTGTATTTCCTGGACCAGCAGCAAGTAGAAGTTTCTTTGCGGACAAATCGCAATCGCAAATAGCATAAATATAAAATTCATCGTCAGTCATTTGAGTTTTGAACACCTCAATTTTGGTCATAACTTGCTCTGCTTTACATCTTACAACTTTTCCGTTTTCAGTTTCATATTGAACATGGAAAGGTGTTAACGAATAGTCTGTTTTTCCATATCCAAGAGCGCCACTTGAAGCATAATGTTTTTCATAATAGTCAGTTTTCCAATCGGAAGTGCCAACTCTTGTAACAGTGACAGAAAAAGCCAAAGTGTATTTGCCTGTGTGCTGCGTGTTCCCGCCGTCTTTATACCAATCGGAATCCGTTGCTTGAACAACTTCCAAAGTTACGCTCTGGCCATGAATATTGTATCTGAAAAATTCAGCGGCCTCAATGACCGAGTTAACATTTTGTAATGGGTCATAAGCCCCAACAATGCCATGTCCAGAATAGTCACCCGAAGATTCTTTTCTTTTAAGCCAAGTTCCCTCAGCCCAACCATTGTTAAACACTTGTTCAAAACTTGTTATAGTCTTTATGTATTGTGCTGCAAAATGGTTGAGTTCTTCTGGAAATTCGTTTTCATTATAATCTTTATATTCAAGCGATTGGGCAGAAACAGAATGTCCCACAGAGTTTGTCACCTGCTCCTCATAAACTTCATGCACCAGCGTTCTTGCTTCTGTGTAGGTTAACCTTGCAACCACATCGTCACCCTTCCTGGCCAAGAAGTAAAGTGCACCAAAAATTCCACAAGCAATCGTGACAACTGTAACATAGATTGTCAAAAGATAAGTTCCAACTTTTTTCATAATATTTCTCCTTTTTTTAAGTTTCAAATCGATTTTATCACAGGGGGGGGAATGTCAACTAAATTTTAAAATTTTCAAAAAAAATTTTAAAATTTATGTCAAAAAAACAAAAAAAAATCACGGCAAGACCTGTAAATTTCACGCAAAATTAACATTTTGGTCGGTTGATTTCATCAAATAAATTTTTTTGTTGTTTTTGCGTGACTTAAAAAATTTTTTATGGTATTATGAAAAAAGGAGATTTTATGATACCAATAGTTTTCAGTGGGAACGGCAATAAAAAAATTTTTGAAGGGCTTTTGATGTGCGTGATAAGCCTTGCAAAACAAACAAATGAAGCACTTGACATAATTGTTCTCACAATGGATTTAACAAAAGAAAATCCAAATTTCAACGCGTTCAGTGAGCAGCAAATTGCCCTTTTGGACAAAATGGTTAAAGAAAAAAACAAAGAAAGTCGCGCAAGAAAATTTGATGTCACCAACCTTTATATGCAGCACCTTCACAATGGAAAAAATCACGAAAATGGCTACACGCCGTTTGCGATGCTACGGCTTTTGATAGATTTCATTCCAGAAATTCCAGACAAAATAATATATATGGATGTTGACACCATGTGTGTAAGTGATATAAAACAACTTTATGATTTGGATGTGACAGGTTATGATTTCATTGCTTGCAAAGACTATATGGGCAGATTTTGGATAAGACCTTCCTATTGCAATTCTGGCGTTTTGGTGCTTAACATTAAACAAATGAAAGAAGACGGCCTTTTTGTTAAGTGTCGCGACATGGTGAACCGCAAGAAGATGATTATGCCCGACCAAACCGCTTTAAACAAGTATGGAAAAAAGAAATATATGCCTTTCCGCTTCAATGAGCAAAGAAAGATAAAATCTGACACTGTTGTAAAGCATTTTTGCAAAGGAATTGTGTTTTTCCTTCCATTTGGTTTTCATATCTACAACATAAAGCAGTGGCAGCGCGAAAAAGTGCACAAAAGCCTTAAAATTCACAACTTTGACGACATATATAAAAAGGTTGATGCCTTAAAAGAGGCCTATCCAAATTGTTTTTAACAGCCAAAAGGCTGTTTTTTTTATTTTTTATCTTTTGGAAAAACGCCAAAACTGGAAAGATAAAGAATGTAATAGTCAAACCACTTTTGCCTTATTGGCATTGGAGGATTGTTTTTAAAATAAATTAAAAGACATGGCGAAATGTTGTGATAAGTATCCAAAATTTCATAACAAACCGCTTCGCCATTTTGTATAAGCCGCCTCACTTTTGCGTGATAATTGAAATACATGAAATTATTATAAATAAAAAACGGCATTTTATCGCCGTTCATCTTATTATTTTGCATCCTCTGTCATCCTGAACGCAGTGAAGGATCTCAACCACTATAAACGTTATTCTTTTGATTCTTCGCTTCGCTCAGAATGACAGCAACGTTCATTTCTTTCAATCATCTCTTAGTTAGTTTTAATTGCTTCGTCATCGACTGAATTAGTTGATTTTCTTTTGGTTACTTTTCTTTTCTCCAACGGTCCGTGACCGCCTTTATTGCCCAACATTGCCACATTAACAAACAATTAGAGTTTAATTAGTTGATTTTCTTTTGGTTACTTTTCTTTTCTCCAAAAGAAAAGTAACAATGCTGCCAAACAGTGCCCCGCCCAAATCGCAAATAAGGTCAAACATAGTGTTGTATATGGCAAGCCTACCCACAAGCCCGTGCGTTACTTGTGCATCTAAATCTGCAAGTATGCTGTCTGCGGTGAATTCAAAAATCTCCCAAGCCGCACCGCACAGCATCGAAAAGGAAAGGACAAACAGAAAAACAAACCAAATTCCATTTTTGTTTTTTTCGCTGCCATTAAAGAAGAGGTAGTAAGCCAAAATTGCCATTGTCAAGCCAAACAAAACATGGACAAATTTGTCATAGCCGTCCAAAAGCAAATACACTCTCCAAAGCGAGCCAACCAAAATTGCAAGGGCAAAAAACAAGTCTAGCAAAACAACAAACCAAATGCTTGGCTTTCTTTTAAAGAACACAAACAACATTGGCAGGCAAACCGCACCCATGTAAACCACCCAAAACACATAGGCAAGATTTCTCACAACCACCAAATTCATGGTTGAAACCACAGCATAAGGCACAAGATTGCAAAGCCCAAAAATCAGGGCTGCAACTGTCACCCAAAAAATTTGTTTAGTGTTGTTATTCCATTCATTAAACTTTTTCATAATACATATTATAACATGAAAATTTAAAAAACACAAATAAAAAAAAGAGGCTTTAAGCCCCTTTTTTGGTTTTCAAACATTACTTTTTGAAATGTGCATATGCAGTTGTTCCGCAAGCGCCAAGACCAAGAACTGTTGTGATGATAAGCATTGCCCAACCAGCAACAGCTTTTGCAACTGCTGGGAATTGACCAACAAAAACAAGAGTTGCAACAAAGTTCAAGATCACAGCCACTGCAAGAAGACCTGCAAGAACAAGTGTAGCCCAAGTAGCAACTTTTACGACCATTTCGTTTTTGATAACTTCAAAGTCGCAAAGAAGAAGAACTACGGATGCAACAAAAGCAAGCCCAGCAACAACCAAGAGTATAATTCCGGCAGCCAATGCAAAATTGTATTTTGATGGCAACTCGGCTCCAGCTTTTTGCATTTGAACTAAGGTGTCAAGGAATTTATATCCACCAAGACTCTCTTCGCCTAGAAAATAATATGGCAAAGCAAAGAAAGCGAACACCAAAGCGCTGCAAAGTGCTGTTACTCCGTGAAGAATAGCATTTCTTTTCATGTTTAACCTCCTTTCGTTAAATTTGACATTTTGTCATCTATTGGCATGATATCACCATGCCGGAAAATTGTCAAACAAATTCGACAAATTTCTTAAAATTTTTTAACTATTATTTTTCTTTTGTTCATACCCTCAACACGACACTTCACACAATGCCCACTTCACAAGAAAGTCGCCCACAAAGCCATATTTTCACCATTCAAAATTTCGTTTTCCAATTTTGTTTTGCGTAGGGCTTTGCCCGGCACATCTTCACAAAACTTTAACCACTTTCCTTCGAAGCCCCACTTCGCAAGAGAGTCGCGACCAAGTCGCCAACGCCAGTGCGACTTGCGTTTGGTCGCGAGGAGGCGAAAACAAGCGTCAATGCGATGCTTTTGTCCGTAGAACAAAACGAGCCATCAGCGCAGTTTTCGCCTAGAGCAATATGCAAATCACTCCACCTTTGCCTTCGTTGATAATTCTGCCGAGAGTTTTCTTCATTTTTCGTTGAGCATCGGCAGGCATAAGCACAATTTTTGAGGAAATGTTGTCCTCTATAAGAGAAGATAAACTTTTTCCTAACAGATTTGTGTTCCAAACATCTTCTGGACTGTTTTCAAACTTTTCTGTTAAAAAGTTGACAAGGTCTTGACATTGATTTTCATTTCCAACAAGTGGCGTAACTTCTGTTTCAACATCAACTTTAATGATGTGTAAACTTGGAGCGGTTGCCTTTATCTTAACGCCATATTTGCCACCCTGCTTAACAAGTTCAGGCTGATTTAAGGTGTATTCATTTTGTCTTGGCACAACAATTCCATAGCCATTTTGTTCCACCTCGTCAAGTGCAGTTTTCAACTTGTCGTATTCGATTTTTGCCACAGCCAAACTCTTAATATATGAAACAAGTTCAAAATCGTCATTGATTGCAAAACCGCACTCATTGGACAAAACTTTGTAGAACAAATTTTCTTTTGGAACAACAGAAAACTTAATCACCCCTTCGCCCATTTCAATGCTTGAAAAAGTGATAGGCTCAAAGCATTCGCTCTCAGTGAACACAACACTCTCTTTGTTTGCATCACCAACTTTTCTAACCTCGCTGCCATACTTTTTAATTTCGCTAACAATTTCGCCGATGATAGGATTTGAAAACGAAAGCGCTTGCAACCATTTTGGCATTGAAACTTTGATGCTTTTGATAGGAAATTCCAAAAGCACTTTCTCAAAAATTTTGTCAATGTCCGCTTCCTGCATTTGAGCAACATTCAAAGCCAAAACCTGCGCTTGATACTTTTCGCCCAGCGCTGCCGCAAGTTTTTTGTTCTCTGCACTGTTTGGATTTTTGCAGTTCAAAACCATAACAAATGGCTTCCCACTTGCTTTCATTTCCTCAACCACTTTTTCCTCTGCCGAAACATAATTTGCCCTCTCAATGCCTGTCACACTGCCGTCAGTGGTCAGCACAATGCCAATGGTTGAATGTTCATCAATAACCTTTCGTGTGCCAATCTCTGCCGCCTCTTCAAATGGCATTTCTTCCTCACTCCAAGGGGTTTTAACCAATCTTGGCTTATCGTTTTCCGTTGCGCCCATTGCCCCGCTGACAAGATA
>CANRMV010000001.1 GCA_947631875.1 uncultured Clostridia bacterium | reverse complement strand
CCAAACATGGCATACATATTTGTGCTTGCAGGTGTGTATGAAGTTATTGAAGTTTGCATTGCCTTTTTGGTGAACTTGAAAATTTTTAAAAATAAAAAATAAAACAACTTCCTTAGAGAGTTGTTTTTTTGGCAATTTTAAAAATGTTCTCATATATTGAAAATGGAGTACTATATGAGAAAAAATAAGAATTTTTGTGCAGTTCCGCCACAGTGCTGCCTGCCAAACACACAATACATAGACAGAATAAACAACATTCAAGGGCCAACCGGCGCAACTGGACCAACTGGTGCAACCGGAGCCACAGGCGCAACCGGAATGCAAGGTGTGCAAGGTCCAATCGGGCCAAGAGGCGAAACGGGTGCAACCGGTCCAATGGGACCAACCGGGCCTTCTTATGGACCAACGGGACCAACCGGTGCAACCGGACCGACCGGCGCAACAGGGCCAACCGGTGCTGCTGGTCCACAAGGGCAAGTTGGACAAAGTGAAAGAATTGTGATAAACAAAGTGGAAATGGTGAATGGCGAGCCAGCCCACATTAACGACACGCTTTCAAACAACGTTCACTATTTGGACGTTTTCATTCCTATGGGGCCAACAGGGCCACAAGGCGAAATGGGTGCAACCGGCGAGCAAGGTCCGCAAGGTGACAGAGGCCCACAGGGTGAGCCTGGCATACAAGGCGTTCCTGGTGAAATGGGTCCCGTTGGACCACAAGGTCCGCAAGGGTTGCAAGGCGTGAGAGGCGAGCGCGGGCCAGCCGGGCCACAAGGGCTGCCGGGCATTCAAGGCACTCCTGGTCAGCAAGGTGAGCAAGGCGAGCGCGGGCCACAAGGTCCACAGGGCGCACAAGGGCCTCGTGGGCCACAAGGTGCAACTGGACCTTATCAAATAAAAGCGGCATATGTGACATCTTGGAATGAAAATTACAGCGGTTTTGGACCTATGGGCTATGAACTGCAACCAAACGGCCGTGTTCCACTTATGCGAAAGGAAACCGACTACGGCGATTTGATTGAAATTGACACCACAAACAACATAATCACCTTCAACACAACGGGCGCTTATCTCATCATTTTCACCGCCAACCCATATGTGGATTGGCAACAAAACTTTGCATATTATAAAGACTTTTCCGCCCTTGCTTTCCGTGAGGTTGGCACAGACAACATTCTTGCCGCTTCAAACAGTTGGAGCACTGACCAGCGCGCAACCACCACAACAGGTCAAGGTGTTTTTGTTGTTTCGGATACAAACGCCCAATATGAACTTGTGAACATGAGCAAAAAAACCGTGTATTTGTTTGCCGCCGATTTGGCACAAACCATTTCGCAATCCTACTTCACAAGCGTTTTAACAAGCATTGTGATAATAAAATTGAGCCCATAGAATAGGCTCTTTTTTAAACTTATTATAAATTTAATTTCCTTTTACGAAACCAAAAATTCAGCAACTTTTGTTATGCACTTGTCAAGCGCGTCAAGATAGCGCCTGTTCACCTCTGGCGAATACAAAACCGCCTTTGCTTGAAGGTCAATTAACTCGCTTGGCTTTAATTGGAGTTGGTCAACAATCCCCTCACAAAGCAAATTGCTTATCACCATCAAAGCGTTGTTTTTGTTTATGTTTCTCTTTTGCATGGCAATCGTGAGAAGTTCGGTGTCGTCAATTATTTGTTCCAATGCCGAATTTAAGAAAAATTCCAATTTTTCAAGTGCAAACTCGTTTCCGTTTGCGCCCGCCAAAATTTCCCAGCCCAAATAAAAATTGTAATTTATTGTCAACCTATCTGGTATGCCCTTGTTGAAAAAGTAGGCAACGCAATCTTGCGCCACGCAATCACCCATATATGCCTTTGTGCAAAGTTCAGCAAAAACCTCGTTGAAAACCTTTTTGTTTTGTGCGCTTTCAAGCACAACTTTCCTCATTTCAACAAACTCGTTATAGGCATCTTTTCGCTTAGTAAACTCGTTATAATCCAATTTCCACCTCTTCTATATGTGAATTATAGCGAAAATTTTCAAAAAACACAAGCAATTAAGTTGTTTTTTGCAACGCATTTGCAACTTTACTGTTTTTTGAAGAAATATAACAGTCCGCAACTGCAATTTCCACAAGAGGCAGCGCCACCAAAATCACATCAAGAACGCCAGCAAGCGTCACGAAAATAATATAAAAATATGGCGGAACAAATAAGAACACATCAAAAAGCAAAATCAGCAAAAACATCATGGTGACCGCAACGCACACAGTTGCAAGCGCAATCATTTTGTTTAGGAAAATTTGCCATTTATAGCCTTGTGTCATTTCTTTTGAAAGGGCAAGCACTCCCCGCACATCCAATTTTTCACTTTCAAAAAGAATGATTGGACAAAAAGAATATTGAAGCATCACAATCACGCCCGGCACAAGAAATAAGCATGCAAAAAATATTGTCAAAAACATTCGAATAACAAACACGCAAAAAATTTTTATTGCTTTTTTAAGTGAAACAAAAATTTCTTCAAACTTATAAGGCTTGTCACTTTCAACTTTATAAACAAAGCCATAAATGCCAGCCTCAAAATAAATAAAAACCAAAAACGGCAGCGCCAAACTGACAACAGGTATGAAAGCGGAAACAAAAACTGCAAAAATCATTATGATGTTTGCATACATAATGTCGTTGAGCGGGCGATTGACTTCTGTGAAAAGCCCATTTTGTTTTGCAAAAACTTCAAAAAATTTATCATTTTCAAAATCAAGTTTTTCATAATTTTGGCTCTCAAAATTGGTTTTTTCTTGATTTTTTTCGATTTTTTTAGCATTTTTTCGTGTTTTTTGCGTATTTTTTGACAATTTTTCGTCATTTTTCACATTTTTTCTTTTTTCAACTTTCTCTGCCATGAAATGAATATTAACAAAAAAGGCGCTTTTTATACAGCACCTTTTTGATTTTGAATTGAACATAAAATTGTTTATAAAATTGGTGAAAACAATCTGAATACTGCTTGCGCAAATTTTGTCAACCACTTTTTCTTTTTGAAATATTTCACATCGGCACTCATGCAACGTTTCAAGTCTTGTTTGTAATAGGCTTTATATTCCGCATTCAGTTCTTTGGAATACATAATCACTGTGTCCTCAAAGTTAAGCCCAAAACTGCGGTGGTCTAGATTGCAAGTTCCTATTGACAGAACATTGTCATCCACAACAAGCGCTTTGCTGTGCAAAAATCCGTCATACAAAAACGCCTCCGCGCCAAGTTCCACAATGTCCTTCAAATAGGAAAGCGAAACCCAAAAAATTGTTTTGTAGTCTGGCTTATTTGGCAGCATAATTTTAACCTTAACCCCACTTGCAAGTGCAATCCTAAGTGCCGTCATGAAAGATGTGTCAGGAATGAAATATGGCGTTTGGATTAAAACTTCTTTTTTGGCGTTGGTTATCATTTTTATGAAAACCTCTTTTATGCTTTGAATGTCGCTATCCGGCCCAGATGTGACAACTTGCAGCGAAACATCGCCCGTCACTGATGGCACAGGAAAAAGCCCATCATTGATATATTTGCCCGAAGTGAAATTTTCTTTTTTAACATATCTCCAATCGTTTAAGAAAATGTTTTGAAGCGGATAAACCCCCGCTCCCTCAATTCTCAAATGCGTGTCTCGCCAAGGCGAAAGTTTTTCCTCTTTGCCCATGTGGTCATCTCGCAAATTTATTCCGCCCGTGTAGGCAATTTTTCCGTCAACAACCACAATTTTTTTGTGATTTCTGTAATTGAGTTTCAAATTTATCAAACGAATATGTGCAAAAGGTGGGAAAAATTCTGCAACTTCGCCGCCCGCTTTGGTCAATTTTCTAAAAAAGCGTCTTGGGGCTTTCAGGCAACCAATGCTGTCGTATATCAATTTTACTTTCACACCTTCTTTGGCTTTTTTAATCAAAATGTCCATTATTCGCGAGCCCGTTTCATCGTCTGCAAAAATGTAATACTCAATGTTTATGCTTTGTTTTGCATTTTCAAGGTCCTTTGCCAGCGCTTCAAGTTTGTCCGGCCCGTTGACAAAAATTTTAACCTCATTGTAAGGGCAAAGTGTTGCGCCATAATTGTAGCAACACTTAATCAGCCCTTCATTTTGCACCAACTTGCCAAGTTCGCTGTCCGAGCCCATCATATATTTGTTGATTGCCTCGTCATAGCCCACCTCATACAATTTGTGATGCGAAATCATTCGTTTAACACGAAAGGACAGTCCGCTTCCAAAACAAATGTAAAGGATGTAGCCCACAAAAGGCAAAATTGTGATGATTGTTGTCCAACTGATAACGCTTGAAATTTTTTTGCGTTCCAAAAACACCATGAATAGAAACAGCAAAAAGTTTAAACTAATGTAGGCGATAAACACCCAAAACCAAACATCCAGCATCTATTATTCTCCCATAATGAATGAAACTTTATAAATGGTTGTTGTTTCTTCTTCTCCGTCTTTAATTGTTACATATGCCAAATAGGTTGTGTTCCCAACAATATCTTTATCACTAACCGCCTCACCAATTTTTTGGAGCCCGCTTGTTGTTGGCTCTGTTACATTTGTCACTGATTTGAACACAACCTCTGCACTCGCTTTTTGTTCTGCGGTGATAGCCTTATTTTCAACCAATTTGTCTTTGAAAGCAGAAGTTGCGGTTGCATCATTTGTAATTTCAATAGGGTCTGGCCTGTTTGCAGAAAGTGGAACGGTGAATTTAAGAGTCAATTCATAATAATTATATGTTATCTCAATCTCTGGAACACCTTCCACTTCGCCGTTATTGGTGACAGATTTTTCAACTCCAACCAAAATTGTGCGAGAGGTTTCGCCAAATCCAACAGTCATTTTGCTGATGTCCTCAATTTTGCTGAATTGGGCACCACTGCCAACAACTTCCCTATAACTGAAAAAGTTGTAATCTACTGTTTCTGATGGAGTTATATTCAACTCTTGTATCTTCATTATTGTTGAAACAAGTTCTTTCATTTCGAAAGTTCTGTTGTCCGCGTTTTGCAAGCCGATTGTTAAATTGTCGATGGCTGGCAATTTAGTTACATCGTAGAAGTAAATTTTGGTGTTTGTGAACACATAATTTGTTGTTTTGTTTTCTGTGTATCTTATTCCATAAACGCCGTTAACAAAACCATTTTGCAAATCTTCATCTGTCAAAGCAATGTATTTGTTTGTTGTGTCGTCAAAGAACGTGATTGTGTTATTGTTGCTGAAATATAGTTGTGCATCAGTCACGCCCTCTGGCACTTCCAAAATTGCTTTAAGACTTTCCAAAACCTCTGCTGCTTTTAACACATCCCCTTCAATCTTGTCAGGCTCTACACTTCCCGGATGATGTTTTTTGTTTTTGAGCGTTGCGGTTCCGGCAATTCCTTCTTCAACATTAAAATTGAAGGTCATATCAAAGTAATAACTCTTATTGCTGCCGTTTAACCTTCCATTAACAATAACATAGAAATGTTTTGTAACATTTTCGGTCAATGGAATGTATGGCGTTGGCTGTGACATTGGCATGTTGTCCTCACCCATTTCATAATATGAAATTGTGAGTTCAGTTGCGCCCTCCAAAGCCTTTGCCGCCTCATTTTTAACAAACGCATCAAGATTTGACAAATAATATCTTGTGGTTTGCGATGTGTGGATGTTGATTGTTGGAGTGTCATTTGTTTTGCCTGCATCAGAACCGTCAGCATCGTCATAGATGTAGAACAAAATTTGTATTTGCTCAAAGCCTGTTACTTTTCCAGAAGCATCTTTTGTCAATTTAACATATTGTCTTGTGAAGGTGTAAGAGTTAAGACCTGTTTCATCTTGAATGGCTTTTAGTTCTCCCGTTATTTCATCCCGCAAATAACAATCATTGGCTGTTGTAACATGGAATACACTTTGAAGTATCGTCTTAATATCCTCTTTTGCAACATATTCTTCTGTTTTGCCTTCGACAACTCTGGATGATCTCTTCACTGTTTGAACGGAATTTTGTGTGTTTTGATTAATAAGGAACTCAACACGATATACAAAGCAGTTTGTGATTGTCTCTTGTGGGGTTACCCCAGACGTATCACGTCTATTTTCAACCACAACATATGTTTTTGGAGCAATTTTGCCAAATGATTCATAACTCAATGACTGAATGTCAATTTGTTGACCTGTTGTTCCTCCCACCACGTCATAACCGCTTTCTTTTTCAAAAGTGTAAACGCTGTAAGAATAGTTGTATGTTTTTTGAACATCTTCCACCGTTTCTTGTTTTGTTTGTGGAGCAAACAAACTTGACAATCTGTAATCTGCACGTGTGGTTGAAACACGCTTTGTTCTGAGATTAATTTCAAATGTTCCGTCTGTTGTCGAATTTTGTGTATCATTCTTTAATGCATCTGTTTTGGCTTTTGCATTGTTGTTGTAAACCCAGAACACAACATCAACAAGATTTGTTGTGACGGTTGAGCCTTCTGTTGTTTGAGCCAAGAATGAGCGTTCATTTCTTCCGTAATTAAAGTTGTCGGATTTAGATTGTGTGGAAATGGTGTAATCTCCACCAACATCCGTCATCGAATTTGTTGTCTTGTCAAGAACAAACCATTCTGTGGTTTTGTCGCCGCCAAATTGTGCCGTGTCTAATGTGCTTAAACTAAATTCGTTGCCGTCTTCCACAACTCTGGTGTATTTCAAAGCACTTGTCCCGCTTGAATATACAATCATATTCACTGTAAACAGTTGTCGACGATATGTTGCGTCAGACTCTCGTCCTGTTTGCATAATAGTTAATGTGTAGGACCCGGCGTTTGTGAAGGTGTAATAGTCAACATTATTATATGGAACGTAATTTTCATCAATTTTTACCAAATGATAATGTTTGTTGTTGGTAATCTTAAATCCTGGCGTTTCGTTGGTTAGTTCAATATCTTTAAACATCTTTCTTAAATCAACTTTTTCGCCAATCGCTGCTGTAAATGTGCCTTCATTAGTGATATTTTCTTCAACAATCTTTGAAATGTTGCTAGATGTCCAATTTGTTTTATTTGTTGCCTCAATTTTGTCATATTGTGCAACAAACTGCTCTGACCACACAGAACTTTGAATTATGTCATATACCGCCTTTTGATCGGCTATCTTATTAAAGCCAGAGGCATCGACATGTCTAAGTGCCAAGTCAACAGTGCCAAGATACATCTTATCTTTGTTTTCCATCTTAGAAATGTCGTTTTCATACATTCCATCGTTTCCAGATACATTGGCATAAACATTCACTGCAATACCATCACTTGTTGGATTAAAGGAGTTGGTTGTGGTTATTGTTCCTCTTTCATCGATGTATGCAGCACCACCCGCACTTCCGCCTTCAATGGCATATGCATTGATGTCGAAATAGAATTGATAAGCATTAAGTCCGTTTAATGCCACTTCATTTTCATCATCTTTAAAATCCTTAACCTTAACATTTTCTGCCCAAGATTGGAAAGGAATTACATAGTATTGCGATTTGTCCGTTTCGGAAATTCTTAAATATTTATCAACTGAAATTGTTGAACCATTCACAAGAGTGGAAATTTTTGGATAAACCTTAAATTCTGGCTCTTGACGATATAATTCATCCGATTGTCGTGCAGTCGTTTCGCCCTGCACACTAGTAGTATAATATAAGAAGTAAAGTTTTTCAGTTTTGTAAGCCTTCTCTCTAATGTTTCCGCCAAGTTCAGATGGGTCATTTATGCGAAGGGTGATTTGGTCATTATAATCATCTATTTGATTCTCCTCATCCAATTCCGAAGAGTTGTAAAGCATCGTTATATTGCCTGTTGTACTTGTTTTTTGTGCTTCAACCTTGAATCTTGCATTACCAATAGTTTCTTTTGTATAGGAATAATTATCGCCTATAATTTTAAGATATTTTGTCACAGCAAAATCTGCATCATTTGAAACATCATATGTTTCTTTTGTCCATGTCGAATCGGATATGCCATTATCTTTTGTTAAAATTGTGACTGTTCCTTTTGTGTGAGCATCAACCACAACTTCAAGTGTGTTGTTGTAAACAGTTGAACCTTCATTGTCTTTCGAAATTGGATCTCCATCATGAGTATTAAGATTGGAGAATGGCACACTTGCATTATTTTTCTTGATTGTTACGTCTCGTTTAAGCACCTGAGTTTCTTGGTCGTCTGATTCTTTGTTGTTGGTTGTCAGTGTGACAAGCATTTCAACTCCGGAAATGCGATCTGACACGCCATACAAATAGCCTTTCACATCTGGAACTGTGAAGGTTTGAGTTCCTTCTGTTGTAATATTTTCTCCTTCCTTTTCTTCTACACTATATCCCTTTCCTTGAATAAGTTTGAAAGTGCTCCCTCCGTCCTGCGTTTGCTCTGCCACAAAGAACTTGTTTGGATCTGCCAAAAGTGTGGTTTCTGTTCCTTGTGGTGTTATTGTTGTTGGCGTAACAGGAGTTTTTTCATCACTCTTCAAAACAAATTCAATTTTTTGAACTGTGATTTCACCTTCATAATACTTCTTGTTGCCTTCTTTCACAGTAAATTCATTGCCGTTTCCTATAAATTTAGAAGCGGTCTTCGCGTTAATAACAGAGGTTTCATCAAGCGTTCCCAGCGTGTTGTTATAAGCATAAGCGCCAATTCCTGTGATTGCTATTGGAGTTATGTTTCCCGTAATTCCCAATTCATCTTTTGTTGGAATGTGCGTTTCGCCAATAGTGTGTGTTTGACTTAATTGAACTTCCCCGTATTTTGCTGTATACAAGCCTGTGCCCGAAGTTATATCGCCTGGCACTTGTTTGCTTTCATTCGCTTGTTTCATATGTTTTGTGTATCTAAACTCAAACACGATTTTTGTGTTTGACTCTTCAAGTTCTTTTAGTGTAAGTCCTGGCTCCTTATCTTGCCCAAGTTTCCAGTTCTTGTCTAGATCTACACCTTGTCCTCTAACATCACCTTCTTCGGTTTCGTCTCCTGTTTTGCTCCAAATGTAAATTTTACTTTTATTATTATACGCGCCACCACTAAGTAAAGAACTGCCACCCTCTTCCGCGTCTTTAAAGTTGTCTTTGCTGTTATTATCTTCCGCTAAGGCTTCTTTTGTAAACACTTGTCCGCCCACAGTTGCAATCATTCTTAACCCATTAACTTTAATGCCATCAGGGAGCCCTGTCACTGCTACCGTTTTAGCATCTTTTGTGTAATCAAAGGCCTCATATGTTACCCATTGTTTGGAGGTTTCAGTAAGGGCAGCATCCGAATCCGATTTTCCGTCGCCGGAAACAGAAACATTTTGATATGCAACGCTGAATGTTAATTGCTCGCCCTCAGTAAGTTCAAGTGCATTGTTTTCAGCAAATGCTGGCTCGATGCCTGTGGTTTGGATGTTGAAATAGAATATGCCTTTGTAGCCATAGTCATCTTCAAATGTGATATACATCTTCTTTGTGCCAAGATTAACACGAGGTGCTGTGGCTTTTACTGTGGCATCCTTTCTCGTGTACTTTGGTGAGGTTTCCAAACCCTTTGGATCTGGTGTCCAACCCGAAAGCGTGCCCTCGAATTTTTTAAAGTTGTTATATTCGCCGTTGGTTGGCGTGTAGGTGAATGTGAAATCTTTTGCACCATAACTTTGATTGTTGCCTTTAAGAACTTTAATGATTGACATTTCTGTTGCGCTGGTTGAGGTGTTGTTGTCGTTAACCAAATAGAAATCTTGATCACTTGTTCCCATCGCAAAGATGTATGGATTGTTTGCATTGCTCCTGTAAGTTCTTCCATCGCGAATTTCATCAACAAGTGAACTTGAAGAATAACTTGTGGAGTTTACACCCTCTTTTATTTGCACTGTCATATTTGAGCCTGGAACAACTTTAAACAAGAGGTTGTTGTCTTGTGTAACTGTGACATCTTCGCTGCCCCAATTAACTATGTATTGCATTCTTATCATAACATAGTTTCCATCATTCGAGCAGTGTTGCGCTCGGATGGTGTAGTCTTTTTGGTCAACACCATAATACATGATGTAGTTGTCGCCCGCAGAGCCATCTGCTGTGTTGTCATTAATATCCATGCCATGTCGTGGCAACAGCCCTGTTTCATACCAAATGTCTCCTATGAAATGATTTGTCAGATAATTGTGCAAAACATATGCACTATTTGTAAGCACATCGCTGCTTGCCTCAATCGCACATTCCTCAAAGCCATAAATTTTAAGTCCAATTCTTGCGGAAGCATTAATTTGTGCGATTGTTTTGCCTGTTCTTGCATTTGTGAAGCCAAAGCCCGTCATACCCATAAGGTTCTGATCTTTGCCTGCCTCAATTTCTTGAATGCGCAATCCGTCTAATGGATTGATTGTGTTGCCAAGTGAATCAGTTTTATTCTCAATGGTGTTTGCGTTGCCTGTAACCAAAAGTTCGGTTGTTACGCGAATTGAGTATTCAATAGGTGAGAAATATATGGTGTTTTCGGTTTCGTCTTCGTCATATTCTTTATATTCTATTGCAAAACTGTATCTCACAACATGGTTTGTTTTGTCATAGCCCAAAGCACTTGTCAGCCCTTGTTCTGACTGTTCATAGTTTTCTCCTTTTGTTATTTCTATTGCCTCAGCGGTTGTTGTCCCATACTTGCCAGAAATTGCTTGCCAATCTTCATAACCGTCATTTGTTTTCTTTCGGCGAATAATGCTTATGTCCGTCATGATTTCTGTTTCATAATAATAAGCGGTAAGTCTGGATGTTTCTTTTATAAGCCCATCGTTTTCAGTGTCAAACACAACAGCATTGTCTTTCTTATCAGACACTGATCCGTTCGAATTTTGTCCATAGATTGCATCAAAACGCATATTGGCAAGGCTGCGACCCATGTCAAAGTAAACCTTTTCTGATGTTGACGTGTCTAGTTGAATGACAACCGCTTGTCCACTTGTGTTGTTTTGAATATACCTTGCAAACAAAGTGGTGCCAACTTGATTTTCTCGCAATTTGTAGGTTACAAGACGCTTCTGAGCAAATAATTTTGTGTCGCCATCGTCATTGATATATTTGTTCAAATCCTCAACATAAATTGTTTCGGCTTGATTTGCGCCTTCGTATGAAGAGTAATTTGTTGGAGTTTGAACAAGTTTAATCACATCTCCTTGAACAACTGTGACAACATATTGTGTTGATACGCCATTAACTTGAATGTTGAAAGTAACTTTGGCTGATGTAATTTCTCTGTCCAATCTGAACATCAAATTCAAAGCATCAACATCTCGGAAACCTTTGTTTTGAAGAAGGGTTGAATTCCCCTCGTTTGGATATGCTTTTCCATTTGCATAAACAGTAAGTCCTGTGTCTATGGTTGCTATGGATATTGTGTATATCAATGCAACATCGCTGTTGGTTGGCTCCTCTGGCTGTGGTTTCTCTGGCTTTGGTTCGTCATCTTTGTGGGCATCATTCCATTTAGCATCCCAATCAACATTCCATCTTCTCATAAAGTAGTCTGTCCAGCCTTGAACAACCCTGTTTTGTGAGTCTCTGGCAAACATTGCTGGCGTGGTGAAGAATGAAAGTGTTGTTGCCGATTGATAACTTCCATCACCATACGCATTTGTGCCAATATATTCGGTGTTTAATGTTCCGTTGTTGGTGTTGCCGTCTGGGTCTGGATAGTTTGGCGTTAGGGTTACACTGCGGTTAACATAATAAACAAATTCAAAATCATAATTAAATATTAATATGTTATCAAAGTAATAACCTATTGTCATTTGTTGTGTTTGTCGTGTAAAATCACTTGATGCTTCTGCTGGCGTTATGGAAATGTCTTCAACAGGGTAATTCCCGCCCATAAGTGCATAACCATTTTTGACATCAGCATCTAATTGGGCAAGTTGTGTAAGCCCAAATGTGTCTTTTATGGTTTTATTTGTGCTGGCGTTTGTCAAATTCGTTTCAAGTCCAACTTCAAAAGTGTAGCCAGAAAGTTCATAACGGTCATTCGTGAATTCCTTTTGAACGCTTGCACTTTTCTTAACCGTGATTGTTATTGGGAAGGTGAATTTAACTTTAACCGCTTCTCCCACCTTTTCCTCTATGGACACATTAAATGTAAATGTTACATCTTCCAAAAGTTCGGCAAAAGTAATCTTTTTATCCGTTTCATTATCGATTGTCAAAAGGTTGTCAAGTGTGACATTGTCGTTTCCAAATGGGGCTTTCTGTGTTTTGTCTTGCAAATCAAATTTCAATTCCTCAACTCCTGTTTGCAAGTTGATTTCTTTGATAATGCCGTTTGCACCAATGAAGTCATAAGTTTTGCCACCCTCAAATTCGGTGTTTAGTTTGTATTTATACACGCTTGTGACTGTGAGATTTATTTTGAATATAACTTGTTCGTCACTGAACACGCCAACTTCAAAATTATAATCCCTTGTGATTGTTTCTTGTGCTTTAAAGGTTAGAAGTTTGCGTGGTGCGCTTTCGTCACCATTGTTTTCAATTTTAACATATGTGTATGAAACGTTTTCAAATTCTGTCTCTGTGAACACATAGGTTTTTGCATCAGGCTCAACGCCAACAATCTTCCAATTTCTTGTTGCCACATCTTGCTCAACGCTGCTTGCAAAGAATGAGGCTGTTGCATCAAAAGTTTTGCCGCCTTCTTCGCCTTCAACAGTGTAAGTTGTTCCCGCTTCAACTGTGACATAAGGTTTTAATGCGGCTTTCAAATCGGCCTCACTGCCCTTGATGTAAACATCAAGATCAAGGTAGTTGCTAACTCTGTCGGCAGCCTCTTTCTTTTGAATGTCTGGTGTGAACACGCCCGTTTTGGTTTGAACCAACTCGGCTTCATAAACATTGTCTTTGGCGGTGAGAGGCTCGCTTTTACTGCTTGTTATATCAGGATTATAATCAGAATTATAACTCAAACTGTGGTCAAAGCCGGACATTTGATTGAAGCGCAAAATGTAACTCTGTTCGCTGCCAAGCAATCGCATCTCGTCAAGCGTGTAATATTGTCTTAGATATATTGTGAGCGGTTGATCTGTTTTAACTTTGATTGTCAACAATTCTTTTTCAACTCTGATTTCAAAACATTCGTCATAATTTGCTGGGTCAAGTGCAACATTTGCCTCTTTTGACAAATAAGCACTTGCAATTTCATATTGTGGCGTTGCGACAACCGTTTCTTCATTGAAAGTGAGGGCTCCAAATCTCGTTCCGCCCTGACGTCCGCTGTTTGAATATGTGAAAGTTTCAGACAGGTCAATTTCATAGCGGTCTGTCTCTTCTTTATAATAAGATGAATGTTTGTCTAGATATTCGCCATTTTCTCCATAAGGATAGGTTGGTTGTCCAACAGTGAAACTTGGCTTAATCTTTATTCTGTAATACCAAGTGAACGTTCTTCCGTTCAGCCCAGCCTCTTGCAAAGTGAGTTCCAAAATCAAATAAGTTTCTGTGTAACTGCTTTCCAAATGGTTTATTTGAAGTTTGTTGTCCTCTTTAATGGTTGCAAGATTTGTTCTCTTTCCGTCTTCGCTTATATCTTGCGTAACGCCGTTTGCTGTGGCTTTGACTATTTTCAAAGAAGCAGAAATGTTTGCATCAAAACTGTTGTAATAGAAGCCAGGCTCAGGAGTTTTACTCGTTTCTGCGCCATTCAAATTGTGAACTATGGTGTATTCTTGTCCCGCTTTGAGAGTTTGATAAACCTTCTCTTTTTCAAGTCCTTCACCACTGCCCATAAGAACATCATATGTCATTTCTTTTCTATCCTCATTGGTGAATACATTGAATTTTTTGTCAACACCACTTTCATTATTTGTGTAATCATTGGTGTAATAAACATTGTCTTTTCCCATGCCCGTTACAATAACATTAACAGTTAAGGAAATAGTGAGCGTGCCGTCTTTGCTGTCTGTGAAAGTTTTTGTTGCAACAAAACTATTTCCGTCAACACTCAAAAATGGTGGATTGCCAACAATTAAGTGAGCAAGATTTCCTTGCCCTGAAACACTTAAAATTCCTTGTGCTGACGAAATTTTATAACCATTTGCTGCATAATAGCCATCGTTATTTCCTGATGGTGGCTCAATCACAACATAAGTTTGTGTTTGCCCGTCCTTATTGTATTTAACAACAGGCGCAAGTGCACCGCTTGTGTCTCCACCTTTTGCTTGGAAAACGATGCTTTCACCTTCATTTTGATCTATGCCAAAGTCGATGGCAATTTGAATTGGATTTCCCTCTTTGCCAAGTGAAATCTCTCCCAGATCTCCACCAATCATTGTTATTGTTGCCCCTTCAAGAGCAGATGAAGTTGTTTGGCTTCCAGGTTCAGAGGAAACCGAAACAGCAAAACCAAACTCTTGTGTTATCTTTTGTCCATAATAAAGGTCTAGGTTCTTGTTTCCAACAAAAACATATTTGTCTTCGTCACTCATTGCAATGAATTGAGATCCCTCTTCGCCTGTATAATTGAGAGAATAATCCAATTCCAATTCATCGCCAAGCGTGCCTTTTTCAATATAGTCTGTTAATCTATAAACCCCAAACACTTTGCCTGTCTCTTCGTGGCCACCAAAATATCCTTCAAGGTTTACATATGGATTTTCATTTGCTTTTGTTAAGTACTTAACCACAAGAACATCTGGGTTAACATACAAGGTTATTGTTTGATGAAGTGCATATTGAGATTCAACACCATAATAAACTGTAAACTCAGCGCGACCGAATTCATATTGAACGTCAACTTGAATGCCTGGATCTGTGTCTTTTTTCCACTCTTCCACACCTTGCATATTTGTTATAAACATACTGTTGTCATCTGTCCAAGAATATGAAACAGACAGCCCGCCATTCCTTGCACTCAAAGGCATGTAATCTTTAAACAAAAGTTGTGCGCCAGCAAACACAGGTGATGCGTTTACATATTCTGTGCTTCTAACCAAATATTGAGAAGGAATGTGCTCTTTGGATGAATAGGTGTCAAAGGATGGAGCCATTGTTATATTGGACAAAATGTGCAACCTCAAAGTGATTGAGAACAAATTTGCTCCGTCATCTGTCACAATAAAATCAATAAATGTGTCCTCACCGAATGGATGATTGAAAGTGATAGAGGTTATATTGGAAAGCAATCCAAAGTTCTTCACATCAGAATCAAATGTAAGCATTTTGCCCAAATCTGTTTTTTGACTATCTAACAAATTGTTGTAGAATGGTGCACTTACGCCAACTTTAATATCAACCGCCTTGTCCTCATTTGAAGATGTGTAGAATTCAACCAAATCTGCAAAGGCAAACGATGTGCCTTTTGTCACATATTTTCTAACTTCCACCATACTTGCCGCAAGAACTGTTTGCAAGTCGTCATATTCTTGCAAATCCTTGTCTGTTCCTGTGGATACATCTCTTTTGATTGTTTTAAGCCCAACACTCTTTACAAAGAATTTGATTGTTGTGCTGCATCTTATTTGGTCGCCACTTTCTGTGCCATTTTTTGTTTGATAATTTCCGCTGGCATCAACAACGCGCGCAACCAAAGTTGTTGTTTCTCCGCTGAGAGATGTGGCTCTGAATGTTTGACCAATGTTTGTCCTATCTTCATTAAAGGACAACAAATTTGAACTTTCTCCATCTTCTGGAATTTCATCCAGCCTGAGTTTGTAGCCAAGTTGAGGCTCTATCGTTCGCCCAAATTTGTCCAGCAAGGTGAAAGATATAAGCTTTTGAAGGTCTGTCACCGTGTTAACCGGTTGTGGAGTGCCGCCTTCTTGTTTTCCCCAAGTGATTGTCAGTTTTCCTGCATCAACAGTAACTGAAACATAAGGTGAGTCTGATTCATATGCCGTTCCTGGATTGTTAAATTCAATGCTTTGAGGTTGTTGATAATAAACATAAAAATGATCAACTCCGTTTTCGTCTGTGATGGCTTTTGTTAAAACTTCTCTTCCGTCATAGTATCTAAGTTCCAAAACGATGTAAGTTCCGCTGTCTATGCCGTCAGTTAATGCGGAAAATTTCGTTTCGTTTATGCTAAATGTTCCCGTGTATTCAATTTCATGAGCGTCAGGAGATGGTTCAACTCTGGACAATGAAATAAGTTCAATGCAATCTAGGTCATGAGTTCGGCTTTGATCCATAGCCACAACAGTGAGCCAAGCAACTCCATTCTCTTCCACTCCGGCTTTGCCATTGGTGAACGCATTAATAATTTTGTCATCGTTTACTGGTGGAATTTCTGTGACATCTGACAAAGTCAACTTAAATTTCAAAATATCTTTTTGTTGAGATGGAACTTCTGGGTCTCTAATCATTGATGGAATGTAATAATCTCCGTTTGGGTCTTCCTCGCCTTCACCATTGATTCGTTTTCCATATGTTCCGTCAGTCACTTCAAAAGTTGGTGCCATGTTTTCTATTGAAAGTGTGCTTTCAACAGTGATAATTTTGCTTGCACTGTTGTTGATAACTTGATAGCGCCCGTCACCGTCTTTAACCACATTTCCAGCCGCGTCAGTTCTAACAAGAAGTGCAACTATATTAAATTCCAAGCCAAGTGGCAACTCTTTCTTTGCAATTAAATAGTTTCCCGTGAATTCGTAAAGCGTGTAGCCGCCACTTGTTGCTGAAACCCCAGATATTGAAATGTCAGCACCTTCTTCCTCGCCATCTGTGTAATATTTCGTGTAAGTTTTGCCTGAATCTATTTGGTCAAAATAAATGGTTGGGTCAAAATCATTAACTTTTTCTGGTTCTCCTGTTGGCTTAACAAGGAAATATCTTATCGTTCTGTAAACATTGTCCTTATCAATCTCCGACATAAGCGATGGCAAATTCACCCGCGCAGAGTTTCCTGCATCAGAACTTGCACTTGCCGTTATTGTCAGCGAAATTGCGTTGCTATCTTTCCATTCTGGCTCTTTTTGTGCTGGCAAAGATGCACTTATTGTAAATGTTTGTTCTGCATCTTTCTTTGTTTCTGTTTCATCATTAAATTTGAAGAACGCTTGCCATCCGCCTGATTTTTCTTCAAAAAAGTTTACGCTGAGAGTTTGTTGTGTGAGTGTGGTTTCAGAAGATATATTCCAATAATAATCATCACACGAAACAATGTTTCTTGTGTATGGCAAGCAATAGAACATTTTGTTTTTGCCGCCATCGCCTTTTAAGATGTTGTTTATATCTTCAAACGTCATTGCTTTTGGCTTGGAAACGGCCCAAGTGGTTTTGTCAACTTCAATCACGTTTCCGCCGCTAATTTGGAAGCCTGGAAGAATTTGTAAAACGCCATCTTGCTCCACTGTTGGAATTTTTATTCCAAGATTTGCATACAAAGCATTCACATATTGTGTTGCCGCTTCATTGCCTTGTTGAATGGAAACATTCAATGTTCCAAAATCCACCTGTCCGACAGATGGTCTTTTTGTGGTGAGGCGGAAGTTTTTGTCAAGCCTCAACGAAAGAGTTGTGGAAGGCTCAACTTTAACGCCCGTCACCGAAACGCCTTGAATTGATATGTTTACATCATTAAATACAACTTGGTCGCCATGCTCCAATCTGTAATCTTGAAACGCCTCGTTTAATTTTTCTCGATCATCATTTTCCGTCAGTTCTCTTTCAGTTAAAAACTGCCTTTGATATTCGGAGTTTTTAAATGTGTAATATCGAACAACTTCCGCAGTTCCACTTGTAACGGCTGTTGGTTTGAATTCATTGTAAGCAAAACCTTCTTCCTGTGTTATCTTTTGAGACAAAATATCAAAAAACACCAATCTTGGTTTGTTGCTATCTGCAAAATAGTATCCACTTTTTTGTGGGGTGAATGTTGGCACTATTTCAAAGGATGGAACGCTGACAACCACATTTTGCTCATTTCCTGTTTGTCCGTTTATGCTCACTGAAAATCCGCTTTTATCAACAGGAACATCCACAACAATTTTGCAGTGTCGGTCAGTCACACTGTCTGGATTGGTTGGTGAGCCAACATAAAGTGTGGAAATGCCGCCTTTTGGGAATCCTTCATGATCCACATCTTGTGCAAGTTTAACTTCAATTCTTTCTCCAATTTTGGCACGCTCTTTCACAATAATTATGCCGTCGGTTATGTATCCAGGCTGAGAGACAACATCTTCTTGCAGGCTGTTGTCAAAGTAAAGCCTCAAATCTTTTTCCGTTACATCCGCAACTCCCGTTTGCACTTGAAAGAAACTGTCCTCAGATATGTAAAAAACAGGGCCGCCATCTTCGTCAACATCTGCTGTGTGACCAAGACCACCCGTCATAACAAAAGTTAAATCGTCGCCTGGCGCAACACCATTGTTTGAGAACCTGCCCATAAGGAACAAAGCTAAAACTGTTGCACCCGCCACTGCAACAAATGCGACAAACACTAAGGCTAGTGTTGCCCACAAACTTAGGACGCCACGTTTTCTTTTCATAAACACCCCATTTTTTTAGTCCTGAGAAATCAAAAATATTGTCTGCGAAAATTAGACTAAAAATTCAAAATTAAGGAATTAAAAAATATTTTTTTATTATTTTTTTCCTCATATATATAATACAACTTTTAAATATTTTTAAGCAAGCAAAATACGAATAAAAACAAAATTTGCAAATTTAATTTTTTACAATTTATTTTGTGTTGACAAATTGTTGGAATTTGGTTATAATAAAATTATGAAAAAAATAGTGGGAAATTATTATGATGTCTATAATTTTTTGAACATCATAAACAGGCGTCTTGGAAAACTTTTTAAACTGACAAGGTACAGTCCTCTGCCAGAAGGTTTTGTTATAACCGAACAAAACATGACAGAACTTTTGCTTCTTGAACAAATGAAAGATGAAACGGTTATGCCTTTTTTTGCTGGTCAAGAAAAGAAAAACATAAAAAAAATGTTCAAAAACGGATTAAAACACTGTCAGTATGTGATAAAACATCATCCTTTTGAAAAATATTGCTCAAAAGAGTTTGGCATGCGCGTTTTGGTGTATTTCAACATAAGGAAGGATTTGTTTGACATAATGCTTAAAGATTTTAAAACAAACGAGGCGGATGAGGTTGAATATTATCGCGAATGCTTTAATGTCAATCCCGTGCTTGGCAGATGTATGGACGTGCTGTTTGAAGATAAGGTGGATTTTGACAAATTGTTTGACGGTTTAGAAGAAAAATACAATTTGGCATATGAGCAACAACTGAAACTTATAAACAAAAAAGAAACCAAGAAACAAGAAAAAGTTGCACAAGAAATTGCAACCAATGAGGCGTTAAAAAATTCTCAAAAAACAGAAAATGTGCAAAAAAACACTCAAAAAACGCAAAAAAATGTGCAAAAAATTGATAAAAATGAAAAAATTGCAGAAATTGGAGAACAAAACACCAACTCCAAAGCCAGCAACAAAAAGGAGAAATAATGATACAGGCAGTCAACGTTTCACTTGCATTTGGTGGAAGGTCTTTGTATAAAGAAGTGAATTTGAAATTCACAAAAGGAAATTGTTATGGAATAATTGGAGCAAACGGGGCAGGAAAATCCACTTTCCTTAAAATTTTAACGGGCGAAATTGAGCCAAACACCGGCGAAATTTTAATCACGCCTGGCGAAAGGATGTCGGTGCTGGAACAAAACCAAAATAAATATGACAACGAAACTGTGCTGGACACTGTTTTGCTTGGGCATAAAAGGCTTATGGAAATCCAAAAAGAAAAGGACGAACTTTATGCTAAACCTGATTTTAGCGAGGCAGACGGCATTCGCGCCGGTGAACTTGAAACTGAATTTGCAGAACTTGGCGGCTGGGAAGCCGATGGCGAAGCAAAATCTCTGCTGCAAAGTTTGGGCGTGGAAGAAAGTTTGTTTTACGAGCAAATGGCAAATGTGGACGCCAAAATAAAAGTGAAAGTCCTTCTTGCACAAGCACTTTTTGGAAATCCTGACATTTTGATTTTGGATGAGCCAACAAACAATTTGGATTTCAAAACAATCAGGTGGCTGGAAAACTTTTTGCTGGATTTTCAAAACATTGTCATTATTGTGTCGCATAACCGTCACTTTTTAAACAAAGTATGCACGCACATTTGTGATGTGGATTTTGGACAAATAAATATGTATCTTGGAAACTATGATTTTTGGTATGAAACAAGCCAACTTCTTGCCCGACAAGCCAAAGAACAAAACAAAAAGGCAGAGCAGCGTGCAAAAGAACTCAAAGATTTTATTGCTCGTTTCTCAGCAAACGCTTCCAAAAGTAAACAGGCCACAAGCAGAAAGAAAGAACTTGAAAAACTCACCATTGAGGACTTTAAGCCTTCTTCAAGAAAATATCCATATGTTGATTTCAAATATGAACAAGAAATTGGAAAAGAAATTTTAAAGGTTGAAAAACTAACGAAAAAAGGAATGTTCAAAAACCTGTCTTTCACTGTTGAACATGGGCAAAAAATTGTGTTTTTATCCAACAACAGCCTTGTTTTAACAACACTTTTCAACATCTTGGCTGGAATAGAGCAAGCGGACAGCGGAGAGTTTCGCTTTGGAAAAACAATCAAATATTCCTATCTGCCTCAGGACAATCGCGAGTTTTTTGAAGGCTGCCATTTGTCTATTGTTGATTGGCTTAGGCAATATTCAAAGGACAAAACAGAAAGTTATGTTCGCGGCTGGCTTGGAAGAATGTTGTTTTCTGGTGAGGAAAGTTTAAAAGAAGTAAACGTGCTTTCTGGTGGCGAAAAAGTGCGTTGTATGCTTGCCAAAATTATGCTTGAAAGCGGAAACTTTTTGATTTTGGATGAGCCAACCAACCATTTGGACCTTGAAAGCATCACCTCTTTGAACAAAGGCATGACAAATTTTAAAGGCGCAATGCTGTTTGCAACCGGCGACCAAGAAATAATTGAAACTGTTGCAAACCGAATAATTGACATTGTTGATGAGAACACAATAATTGACAAGCAAATGTCCTATGAAGAATACATGGAAACAAAATAATAACAGTTGTTTTTAAACTTTTTTGTGAAAAAAATTAAAAAAACATCAAAAAGTTGTAAATTTTCAATAAAATTTGCTTAAAATATTGACTTTTTTTGAAAATTTTAATATTATAAATATTGCAATGACGGAATTGGCAACTCCCGAGCAAACGCTTGTCGGCGTAAAGACAATAATGAGGTGAGTTTCTCACGAATTAGGGTGGAACAGCGAAATTTAATCGCCCCTATGCAAAATTTTGCATAGAGGCTTTTTGTTTTTCCTCTACTGCAACTAAAAGGAGAATAAAAATATGGAAAAAACAATGGAAAAGATTGTAAATCTTTGCAAAAATAGAGGCTTTGTTTATCCTGGAAGTGAAATTTACAACGGATTTGCAAACACTTGGGATTTTGGCCCTGTTGGAGTTGAACTTAAAAACAATATTAAGCGCGCTTGGTGGAAAAGATTTGTGCAAGAAAGCCCAAATTCTTATGGAATTGATGCCGCAATTTTGATGAACCCAAAAGTTTGGGAGGCAAGTGGACATGTGCAAGGTTTTTCAGACCCTAAAATGGATTGCAAATCCTGCAAGCAGCGTTTTCGTGCAGACAATCTTGTTGAAGAACACTCCAAAGGAACTGTTTCTGCCGAAGGCATGACAAACGAACAACTTGAAAGTTACATCAACGAGCACAAAGTTAAGTGTCCTCATTGCGGAAATTTTAATTGGTCCTCAATTCGTCAATTCAAACTTATGTTTGAAACATCGCGCGGAACTATTGAAGGTGAAAAGGACACTGTTTATCTTCGCCCAGAAACAGCACAAGGCGAATATGTAAACTTTTTAAATGTTCAAAGAACAACTCGTGCCAAAGTGCCATTTGCCATTGCCCAAATTGGAAAAGCATTTAGAAATGAAGTTACTCCTGGAAACTTTTTGTTTAGAACTGTTGAATTTGAACAAATGGAATATCAAACTTTTTGTAAGGATGAAACATCTCTTCAAACTTATGACACAATAAAAAAACGCGCCCTTCAATTTGTTGAAGATGTTGGACTTAAAGCAGAAAATTTGCGCTTCCACGATCACGAAAAACTTGCATTCTATGCAAAAGCCGCATGTGACATTCAATACAAATTCCCTATTGGTTGGGAAGAGTTGAACGGAATACATCACCGCAGCACTTGGGATTTGTCTCGCCATCAAGAATTTAGTGGCAAGCCTATGCAATATCTTGACCCTGTCACAAACGAAAAATATATCCCAACCGTTGTTGAATACTCAATAGGCGCAGACAGATTAACGCTGGCAGTTCTGTGTGAAGCCTATGACGAAGAAACTTTGGAAGGCGGCGACACAAGAGTTGTCATGCGCTTTCACCCAGCCCTTGCACCATACAAAGTGGCAATCCTTCCTCTTCAAAAAAATCTTTCTGAAAAAGCCAAAGAAATTTATGCCACCCTTTCAAAATATTTCATGTGCGACTATGACGAGGCAGGCTCAATAGGAAAACGTTATCGCAGACAAGACGAAATTGGAACACCTTTCTGTGTGACCATTGATTTTGACACTTTAAATGACAATTCAGTGACGATTCGTGATAGAGACACCATGCAACAAATTCGTTTGGAAACATCAAAATTGGTTTCTTATATATCAGAAAAAATATTCTTTTAATAAAAATAAATATAATTAAAAATTGGTCAAAAATTCAAAAAAAATAATTAAAAACTAATTTTTAATTCAAAAAAATAATAAAAAATGCGATTTTTCGCATTTTTTTGATATTTTTAACCTATTTTTTTGATATTTTTAATAATTTTTATTTAATTTTTATATTTTTTGATATTTTTGTTTTTATAAATTTGAAAAGTGAAATCAATTCCATTTTCGGTTTGTTTTTCAGTTTCACTTTGCAAAACATAGCCTTCTTTTGTTATATCTTTTATATAGGTGTCCGCTGGGACAATTTTGTCAATCATGGTTATATAAGCAGTTTTGCAATAAGGCATCATCAAATTGTATATGCTTGCCCCGCCACACACAAAAATTTCGTTGTCATCAAACTTTTTAATTTTTTGAAATAAATCCGGCAAGTTGTGCACAACCGTTGCTCCCTCAGCCACAAAATTTGGATTGTCACTTAGCACAATGTTGATGCGATTTGGCAGAGGCCTTTTGGGAAGTGACAGAAATGTTCTCTCTCCAAAAATGACAACTTTTCCAGTTGTTGTTTTTTTGAAATATGCAAGATCGGAAGGAAGGTGAAAAAGCAAATTGTTGTTTTTCCCTATCGCATAATCTTTTGTTACAGCAACAATCAAATTCATGTTCTCTCCTTAAATTGCAACCTCAATTTTGTATTTTTTCTCGTTGCAAACATAATTGATAAACTTAAAACTGTCCACTTTAAAATCATAAAAATCTTTTACATTTGGGTCGATTACAAACTGTGGCGCATCATACTGTTTCATTTTGATTATCTCTTCCACGATTGGAATGTGCCTGTCATAAATGTGTGCATCTGCAATCACATGCACAAGTTCTCCAACCTCCAAGCCACTCACCTGTGCAAACATGTGCACCAAAACTGCGTATTGGCAAACATTCCAATTATTTGCTGTTAGCATGTCCTGGCTGCGTTGATTTAAGATGGCGTTCAATTTGTTGCCTGTTATGTTAAACGTCATTGAATATGCACATGGATACAACCCCATTTCGGAAAGGTCGGCATGATTATATATGTTTGTCATAATTCTTCTTGATGTTGGATTGTGCTTTAAGTCATACAAAACTCTGTCAACTTGGTCAAACATCCCTTCTTTATATTTGTGCTTGACACCCAACTGATAGCCATAGGCTTTTCCTATTGTTCCATTTTCGTCTGCCCAACTGTCCCAAATGTGACTATGTAAATCGGCAATTTTGTTGCTCTTTTTTTGCCAAATCCAAAGGATTTCATCAATCGCACTTTTGTATGCGGTTTTTCTTAATGTGATGATTGGAAATTCTTTTGACAAATCATATCTGTTCACCAAACAAAACTTCTTTATTGTGTGCGCAGGCGTTCCGTCTTGCCATTTTGGGCGAACATCTTTGCCTGTGTCCCACACGCCGTCTTTTAAAATTTCCTTCACATTTTGAACAAACACTTTATCCGCATAACTCATAATAAAATCCTCCTCTTATTTTTTGTTTTGCTCGTCAAACAGCAAGCAAGTGTTTTGCATTAAAGATGCGACAGTAAGTGGCCCAACCCCGCCCGGAACAGGCGTGATTTTACTGCATTTTGGTGCAACATTTTCAAAATCCACATCGCCATAAATTTTGCCGTCAACCCTGTTTATTCCAACATCCACAACAACAGCGCCTTTTTTAACATAATCGGCTGTTATAAACTTTGGCTTGCCTATTGCAACAACCAAAATGTCGGCATCTTTTGTGAACTTTTTTAAATTTTGCGTTCGGCTGTGGCAAATGGTGACTGTGGCATTTTCATGCTCCAAAAGAGCCGCAACACTTCGCCCAACCAAATTGCTCCTTCCCACAACAACCGCGTGTTTACCTTCAATTTCCACATTGTGTTTTTCAAGAAGTTTGATTATTCCATATGCGGTGCAAGGTGCAAAATCGCTATGCCCCGCAAACATCTTTCCAAAGTTGTGAAAAGTAAGGCAATCCGCATCTTTCTCTGGACTTATTTTGTTTATCGCCCTTTCTTCATTAAGTTGTTTTGGCAACGGCAGTTGCAGCAAAATGGCGGTTATTTCTTTGCTTTTGTTTAATTTTTCAATCTCTTTTTCAAGTTGAATTTGGCTTATATCATTTGGCAATTTTATCACTTTGGAGTTTATGCCACACTCGGCACAAGCCCTTTGTTTTGAAGCCACATAAATTTCGCTTGCTTTGTCTCCTTCCACAATAATACAAGCAAGAGTTGGCTTGTTTTTCAGTTTGCCAACGGCAGTTTTTACATTGTTTCTCATCTCTTGTGCAAATTCTTTACCGTTTAAAATTTCCATATTCAAATTGTATCATAAAAAATATTTTTTTACAAACAAAAAGTTTTTGTTTTTCAACTTTTTATGTTAAAATGGTTTTGGTAATTTGAGGAGGTGGAAAATGACAAATAATTTAAAAAATGTTGATGCGGAAGTTTATGCCGCAATTAAGCAAGAAGAAAAGCGTCAAAGGGAAACGATTGAACTTATCGCAAGCGAAAATATTGTAAGTGGTGCTGTTCGAGAGGCGGTTGGCAGCGTGCTGACAAACAAGTATGCAGAGGGCTATCCTGCAAAACGCTATTACTGCGGCTGTGAAAATGTGGACGTCATTGAAAGCCTTGCCATTGAGCGCGCAAAAAAACTTTTTCATGCAGAGCATGCAAACGTTCAGCCACACTCTGGTGCAAATGCAAACTTTGCTGTTTACATGGCATTGTTAAAGCCTGGCGACACTTTGCTTGGAATGTCTTTGCCAGCGGGCGGACACCTCACTCATGGCACAAAAGTGAATGCATCGGGAAAAGTTTTCAATGCTGTTGCCTATGGCCTTAACGAAAAAACTGAACTAATTGATTACGATGAAGTGGAGCGCCTTGCAAAAGAATATAAGCCAAAATTGATTGTTGCTGGCGCAAGCGCTTATCCAAGAAAAATTGATTTTGCCCGCTTCCGTGAAATTGCGGACAGTGTTGGCGCTTATCTTATGGTGGATATGGCACATATTGCTGGATTGGTTGCAGCGGGATTGCATCCAAATCCTTGCAAATATGCCGATGTTGTCACAACCACCACACACAAAACACTGCGCGGCCCAAGAGGTGGCATGATTTTGTGTAAAGCCGAACTTGCAAAAAAGATTGACAGTGCCGTTTTTCCAGGAACTCAGGGTGGCCCACTTGAACATGTGATTGCCGGCAAAGCGGTTATGTTAAAAGAGGCTATGTCGCCCGAGTTTAAAGAATATCAAAAACAAGTGATTAAAAACTGCAAAGCCCTTGCCAGCGAACTTAAAAAACTTGGTTTTAGGCTTGTTTCTGGCGGAACTGACAACCACCTTATTTTGGTTGACCTCACTCCATTTGGTGCAACGGGCAAAGAAATTGCCGACCTTCTGCACGCCGCAAACATCACTGCAAACAAAAATTCCATTCCAAATGAAAAGTTAAGCCCAACCGTCACAAGCGGCCTTCGTCTTGGCACGGCTGCCGTGACAACGCTTGGAATGAAAGAGGATGACATGAAAGAAATTGCCCACATGATACACAAAATTGTTGTTGAAAAAGAAAAGGCAATTCCTGCTGTCAAAAAGCAAGCAGTCGCCCTTATGAAAAAGTATGTGAAATAATCAATTTTGGAGGAGGGCAAAAATGAACAAATTATATTTTAAGTATGGTGCTATGGGAAGTTCGAAAACCGCTCAGGCGCTTATGTGCAGATATAATTACATAACAAAAGGATTTAAGGTTTTTCTGTTTAAGCCTAAAAAGGACACAAGATGCGTGGTTAACGGCGTTCCTATGGTCAGCACCCGCATCGGCCTAACAAGCGAGTGCTTGGAATTTGCCGACACTGACAGTTTTGCGGACCTTTGCAAAAAATATGATATTTTGCATCCAAACAGCGTGATAATCATTGACGAGGCTCAATTTTTGACGCGAGACCAAGTGAACGAACTCAAAGAGGCAAGCAGGCAAGTTCCCGTTTTGTGTTATGGGCTTTTGACCAATTTTAAAACAGAGTTGTTTGAAGGCAGCAAGCGACTTGTGGAAATTGCGGACAGCCTTGCCGAAATAAAATCCGTGTGCAGATGTGGTCGAAAAGCAACCGTCAACGCCAGAATTGTGAATGGAAGAATTGCAACTGAGGGTGATGAGGTGGTTATTGGTGCGGACGAAAGTTATGAAAGCATGTGCTACAACTGTTTTGTGAAAAGAAAAAATGCCGAAAAGCCTCAAAATTGAAAACTGTGAAAAATTGTGGAGGGCTTATGAAAACCGCCCTACCGAACAGTTGGATTTTTTTTATATTAAAAAATCTGTGACACTGAAAAAGCCACAGATTTTTGTGTTTTTGTGGGCACCTTACTTTTTTGTTTCGCAATATTTCGTTGCCAAATTTTCAACTTCTTTTGAAATTTCTTCCCGAATGCTTTGTGGACTTATCAACTCCAAACTGTCACCATATTGCAAGCACCAATACACAAGTGCCTGTTCGTTTGCGGTGATGTCCGCATAGGTTTCCCCGTTTTTGGTGTAAAATCTTGCGTTTTTGCCAAACCACTCAAAAACATATTCCGCTGCATATTCCTTTTCAATTTTTAATGTTGCATTTATTGTTTTGTTGTGGAACATATATATGTTTTCATTGGCATACTTTGCCATGTCCACGCCCTTTTCACAGTTTTTGAGCGCCGTGATTGGCTTTCTGTCAGTTTCCAAAATTTTGATGTTTGATATGAGTTCAACCTTGTAGTTGGCAATTTCGTCAAATTGATTAAGGTTGCAAACAAGATAATATCTTCCTTGATTGTTTATCAAAAAGTATGGATTTATGAGATATGTTTTTTGGCTTCTTTGGGTTGCGGTGTCTTTGTCAAAATAAAACCTGTTGTAATTAAATTCAACCTGCTTTCCTTTTTCAATGGCTTCATTCAAAACGTCAATCGTGTAAAAAAGTTGTTTTTGATTTGTTCTAACAATCTGGTCCGCCTTGCAAATGTATTTAAATTTTCTTTGCTGATATGTGCTTAAAAAATCCGACAATTTTTTTGCCAATTTTTGCGAATGAGAACTGTCAATCGCCCTGCTTGAAAACACGGCATCAATCAAAAAAGAAATTTCGCTTGGCTCAAACTCACGCGATGCCAAATAGCACCCCGTTTTGTTTTTCACAATGTCGAAGCCAAAATCTATAAGGCTGTCAAGGTTTGAACTGACAGATTTTCTTTCAAGGTCTAAGCCATAAGAATAATAAATTTTGTCTATGATTTGCGCCTGAGAAAGTGGATGATTTTCATCCGAATATTCTTTCAAAACATTTAAAATGCAAAAAGCAGAAAGTTTCTTGTTCACAGTTTTTGTTCTCCGATTTTCATTATAGCACAAAGTTTGTTTCCCTCCAAATTTTTGTGAGTTTTTATTCAAATTTGAAATCCCATTTTTGCTTTGTTTTGTGAAAGTGTTGGGCTTTCAAAATCTTCATTTTGAAGCAATCCAATTTGCTCCTCGTTTAAAAGATTTTGTTCAACAAGACGGCTGGCTTGTTTCATTCTTGCCCTTTCCAGCACTTTCCTAACAAACCTTCCGTTTCCAAAATTTAGGCTTTCTTTCCCGGCCTTTAAAATGTCCCTCAAAACGGGCTCGCACAAAGAAATGTCAACACCCATTTTTTGCGCTTGCAAATGTGCAATTTGCATAAGTTCGTCTATGGAATAATCCGGAAAATCCACTTCATATGCCACCCTGCTTTTCAAGCCGGAATTTCTGTTGATAAATTCTTGCATCTCTTTTTTATAGCCCGCAAAAATCACCACCATGTCCTCGCGATTGTTTTCCATCTCTTGCACAATGGTGTTTATTGCCTCATCGCCATACAACCCCTCTTTCCCTTCGCACAAAGAATACGCCTCATCTATGAAAAGAACATTGCCTTTTGCACTTTGGAAAACATCTTTAACTTTTGGTGCTGTTCCGCCAACAAATTTGGAAACCAAATCCGACCTGCCAACTTCAATCAAATTTCCTCGCGAAAGCAGGCCATTTTCTTTCATGATTTGCGCGATTATTCTTGCCACTGTGGTTTTTGCAGTGCCAGGATTTCCCGTGAACAGCATGTGCCTGCAATAATTGCCGGCAGGTTTACCAAGTTTTTCACACGCCCTTTGAAGTTTGGAATAATTTATATAGTCCTTAACAACTTTTTTAATCTCTTTAAGTCCAACCAACTTTTCAAGGTCATCAAACGCGTGCTTGTTGTCCTCGCTTGTTTCCTCTTTCTCTTCAACATATTCCAAATATTGAGGAAATGCACAAATTTTGATATACTTTGCATACCAATTATCAAAAATCTTTTTAATTTCTTTTGGCTTGTAAGATTGTTCGTAATTTATGTCATTAAAATTTGCTGGCAGTTGCACTTTCTTGTTTTCGGCCAATTTTTCCAAATATTTTTGTGCCTTTTCGCCAGACAATTCGTCATCAGATATGGTGATAAACAGCATATCCGGCAAAAATTGCTTAAACACTTTTTTCACCCCTGCCGATGCTGAAATTAAGCACAAAACCGTTGTTGTGTTTGTGCTGTAATAGGAGATGCATTTTGCCGCTCGCTTAATTATGTCATATTCTTGGCTGTATCTATCGTCCTCCCTAATTTCATATGAACACATCAACGCCACAAGGCCATATTCATTTAAACAATATGCTGCTTGCATATCACTTTCAACTTTATTTGGCGCATCAAAAGGCGAAATTGCATCGTCCAAATTTATGACAGCATATTTGTTTCGCAAACACCTTTTGTTGCTGACAAGGCTTTTTGTCAAAACATCCAAAACTTCTTGACCCCCTTGTTTGTCTGAACAATTAACTATGTAATGTGCGGGAACGCCAAATTTGTTAGGTGTAACAACCGGAGCGTAAATTCTTTCAATCTCATCTTTTAAATAGTCCTCAGAGGGCAGGTTGTGCACCTGTTCCAAAATTTCCTCTTTGGTTTTTGAATGCGACTTAATTGCTATCTCTTTAAAATATGGGTCATTTACGGGAAGCCCCAAGTGACGTTTCACAGAACGCTCACTTTCGATATATTCCAGTTTTCTTGCAAGTTGAAGGTCTGAATAAAAAATGTCCAAGTTTATTTCCTTCATTTCGTAAAATTTGTAGGTGGCAAGGTCAAGAGAATTTAAAAACTTTTGCGCACACTCCTGCACAATTTTCTCCTGTCCCGGCTCGCCATCATAGGCAAGGTCAAAACGCAAACATTTCTCGCTTAAAAAATAAACGTAAAAAGACAAATCGTCTCTTTCCATTCCTCCGTTGTTTGCGCAAGCTTCCTGAATTTCAAGCGGAGAAGGCAACTTTTGGGTGTCCTCTTCACCTTTGTTTTTGTATTTGAAATTGTAAATAACCATAAACATTTCTCCTTTTAACACCCAAAGGATAACAAAAAAGATGTCCAAAAATCTGGACATCAAATTTGTTTTTTAACTTTTTTGCCTAAAACGCTTATTTGTTGTATTGTTTTTTCTTCTTTTTCTTGCGGATTGCCATAACAGTTGCAACACCGCCAACGGCAATCACCGCGCCCGCTACACATGGAATTATTATGTCCAAATATCCTGTTGCATGGATAACAATTTTGCCTTGTTCAACTTCAACTCCATCCAAAAGCACTGCGCCACAATCGATGCACTCGTCGTGTTCCACAATCCCGTCTGTGTTGCGCGTGGCAGGAACATAGTCACAATGTTTCAAATTTGGGTGCGCTTCGTGTATGAGCAAAGTGTGCCCAGCATTTTCAGCAGATGCCACTGTTGCGCGTTTGCCAAGTTCTGGGTCTAGGAAATGGAATGGAAGTTGTATTCCGTTCTCCAAAACATTTGGAACGTGCAAAATTGCAAGATTGTGGCAACCCCTCAACAAATTGGCAACTTGTGCCGCATCCTTTATAGCAAAACCTGAAAGATTGAGTTCTTGCAAATTTTCACAGTTTTCCAACAACGTGCTTAAATACAGCACTTTTTGTGTGTTGAAACTAGACAAATCAAGTTGCTGAATTGCTGCACAGCCATTGAACATGGATGTGGCAAAGAGCATGTTTGATGTGTCAAAATTTTCAAAGTTTATTTCCTGCAACGAGGTGCAGCCAGCAAAGAGTGATGATGCATCGCTTGGCGCAAGGATTTTTCCAGCATATACAAATGCTATTTTGCTTTCATCATTTTGCTTTTGATAAACATGAATGTATTTGTTCATGCGGAGATATGTGTCAACATATCCTTCTGGAATGCTTTTAACAAAATCAATGCGCGTAAGATTTTTGTAATCTTTGATGAGTGTTCGCCAATTTGTTGAAAATGTGAGTGGGCTTTCATCTCCAAAATCGTTGGCTTCGGCTGGATAATCCTCCTTATCAACCGGCGTTTCATAATTCACATTTATAAACGAAATGTTAAATTTTTTGTTTAAGGTTGTGACAATCTTAACAACATGATTTTTCACATCCAAATCTCGTTTTCTAAACACGCATTTGTTGAAAAGAGGTTTGTCGGAAAGATTTATCTCTCCAATCTTGATGTCATCCAAAAAGACCTCAGCAGTGCCATAGTCTCGGTCGGTGTCGGCAAACACGTCAAATCCCGAACCCAAAAATTCAAATTGATAAAAAGCGTTTTGTGTTTGTGTGGACAGTTTTCCGTTGGATTTGTTTTCTTCAAAGCCACTTTGGTCCTTTTCAAAATTTTTTGGCTTCACCGTCTGTCCCAACTCAACCGCTCTTCCTGCCGTCAACTCTCTGATAACTGTTTGGTCTTGGTTTTTCTTCACAATCAGTTTGAAAAACCTGATTTCTTGTTCGTCAAAAGTTATTCTGTAAGTTCCAACATTTGGATTTTCAATCGGCCCTTCAAACAAGCGGAAAAACTCGTTTTCTTCCGGAATGCCTTCCTTGCCGTTGTCGGCTGCGCCATACAAAGCAATTTCGGTTATTCGGTCATTTCCATTTTCGCGGCGCACAATGTCAAAATAATTGGCCGATATGTTTTTTCTGCAATCAATGATGAATTCGTGTGGCAAAGCAACCTTGCTTGGGCTGTATTTTGAATGGAAAAATGTTTCTTTTTTGCCGTCCAACAAAGCGCCCACGCCTTGCCCGTCATTTGCTTGAAACTCTGGATATTTTAAAACTTGCCAATTTTCTTTTTCTTCAACATAGTCCACAGTTTCGTCTTTTATGCTGTCCAAAAATTTTGGCTGCCAGCCTTCAAACTTTTGTGTTTGTTCAAGGTCTTGGCTGGAAACTCTTGTGTTCACAATATTTTCCGCCGGAATGTCCACAACGGCTGTTGCATCAGGAAAAACAACTCCAACTTTTGCATATCCCGCGCCTGCCCAATTCACCAAGTGGAGATCCATATCCACTATATCTCCAACTTGAAGGATTGCACTTGCAAAATTGTTGTCTGTGGCATTGTAAGCAACATATGAATTAGGGTTTGAATATTTTATTCCGCCTTGCCCATTTGTGATGTATTCGTTATCTTTTTTGAAATAACATATCTTTGCATCGTCACCACAAATTGTAAACTTATGCAAACCTGCTTTTGTTGCTTTGAAACTGAATTGAATGTGATAATATTCCTTTTCCTTGCTGTTAAAGGATGCTTTGCCGGCGATTGCACTTTCTTCTGTGCGGAAAGGGTCTTTATCTTTTTGAGATGCAATTATATTCGTTATGTCTTGCACTGGCGTATCGCTGTCAAGTTTAAACATTTCTATGTGTGCCCCATTATACACAAGGCGCATGCGAACATTTAGTGTTACAATTCTTCCACCTTCTGTTGAAACAACAATGGAAAACTCGTCATTTTCGGTTATTTCGGTTGGAGGCGTGTAAATTGCTTTTTGTTCTTCCTCTTTATACTCTATTGTGCCATGAACAGGATTTGTAACCTCAATTATTGTGAATGGCTTATAACTTACAAAACTCTTTGGCGACAAATCAAATATGGTGTTATATTTTCCGTCAACATCATATTTCCTTGCCGTTTCGTTGCCATCTATTCCATTTGCCCATTCATAAGCAATAGGATAAAATGTTGGCAAAGTGTTAAGAAATTCCAACTGCTCCGCACTGAAATCTGTGTGGGCATTCACATTTCCGTGATAGTTGTGATTTATCCATTCCAAAATGTTCACATGGTCAACAAGCCCAATGCGATATATGAAATCCGCACGCGCATTGTTACAATATGATGGGTTAATTTTGTAGGTGTAGAAAAAGTCAATAAATCTTTCTGGCCCAAAAGAGTGGATTAATGTGGAATACAGCGACAGTTGTGGGAAGTGAGGATTGCTTGTGTTGTTATAATCGTGATAATCTTGCACATCTGGCAAATTCATAGATGCATTTATGGCTGTGTATGGGTGAACATATTCGCCATGTTCAACCTGTATCACTCTTGGGTCCATGTTGCAAAGCATGGAATACATCAAAATGATAAGCGTGTTGTTCCAAACTTCGCCCTCACATGGATTTTTGCAGTTGCTGCCACACATTCCCCAATTCACGCCATAGGTTTTGGCCTGAATGTGTCCAAGTTCGTGAAACGTTCCCCAATTTCCTTTGGTTGTTAGGGTTTTGTAATTCATGCACGCCTCAAACCAGCCAAAAGGCTGTGCTGCAAAGGACGAATTTAGCGCAACCGCTTCGCCTGCTGGAACGTGTATGTCATACGCCATCGTTATGTTGTAATTATATTCCCTTCCATTTAAAGAGGAATTGATTGCAAAAACTGAATGCCAAAAATATGCAAGTTTTTCAATATCATCACAATTTCGCATATAGTCCGCAAGACCAATAAGTTGCCCGTTTTCAACATCAAGTGTTGCAATAAGGCCTGGCGCAGTTTTGAGATGCTTGTCAAACTCTTCCTTTGTTGTAACTCCCAAAATGAAGTGTGGTGTTTCAACCGCACCCGTGATTTCAAGTTTCACAACCGAATTGGTTGGTTGCAAATAAAGCGGGCCGCCATATATGCTGCCAATTTCATAAGTGCCATTATGCGTAAATTCAAAAACCGAACCCATGCATGGCACTTTTTGATTTTGCCATTGCCATTGCCCTTGAAGTTTGAAACTAAATTTTGTGTAGTCCGGCTTTGTGTGGGCTGTTTGGGCGCGCTCTGCTTCTTTAATCAATTCGCTGTCCCAATACATGAAATATTTTTCTGTGCTGTTTAATGTTTTATAAATCTTATATTGCTCTGCGGAAAAATATTCTTCTGCCTTAAAGCCGTCAGGAAAACCACCGTCATAGCCAAGCGAATCCTGTTGATGCGTTGTCAACTTAACCGTTTCGCCACTTTTCAATTCAGAAACCGTCACCGTTACCACTTCGCCTGGTGCAAGATACAGGCCCGTTGTGAGTGGCGAGTTGTAAATTGGGTCGGATATTATTGTTTTGCTAACCGCCTTTGCCCCAGCATCAATCGCGCCATAAATTCCTTCGGCTGCTGGATGCTTTTTCAAATAATCGCCTAATTGGTGATTTTCCAACATGGTGTTTATCTTTTTTCTATAATACCATGCTTGTCGCAAAAGCATGTATTTTTCAAAATCGGAAAAGATTTTTGGCGAGTTGTCTTTGCTGTTTGCCAATCCTCTCATTGGATAACGCGGATTTGTCTTGTTGCCAATCTCGTTTCCTTCTTTTCCATCTTGCACAAAATCCACTTTTGCAATTTCTTTTGCTGGGCCGTCATAAAAATCACCTGTGGTTGGGTCAATAAATTGGAAGGTGTCATCAAGCGTGCCAACAACCTCTTGCCTTGCCACCTCTCTGCTTGTAACTTCCATATATGGTTCACGCAATGTCACACGGCGACCTTCCATGTCCTCAAAACTTTTGCGCGAAAGGCCTTCGTCCAAATCCTCTGGGCGAACAACACCTTCTTTTTGCAAGTCCACCGCATCCGTTGCCGATGACACCGATGCAAAGGTTGCATCCGCAGAAACAGCCGGCTCGAAAGAAGGCAAACTTTCTTTAATCATCAGCCCAGCATTTCCAAACAAAGTGGAAGAAAGCATTAAGGAAAGCACAAATCCAACAACTCGATTTGCTCCTTTTTTGTGTGAGAGACTTCTTTGTTCAAGATAAAAGATATTTTTCTTTTTTCTCATACATCACCCCATTAACTCTATATTTGCATTATAGCAAATAGGTTTCAAAAAATAAACAGTTTTTTGAAAAATTTTTCATTAAAAATAAAGTAAAAAACAAAAGACGAGCACATTAAAGTTTTTGCAAATAAAAAGTAACAACTCTTGCTTAAACAACGCAAATTTTTGCCCAACATGCACATTAAAAAATTGGACTGTTTTTTTTGTCCAATTTTTTCATTTCTGTTTGTTTGGTTTTTTCTTTATCTATTAGCATTTTATCATCTTATCATCTGATCTTTTGTCGCCGAACTTACTGAACCCGCCAAGAATATTTTCATATAACTCCTCGTTTAATTATAAAAATTTTTTTAATAATTTTTAATATGTCTAACTTCAATGCTTGGAATTGTTATTTCATGTGGCATGTCAAACACATATTTTATTGTTTTTGCCACTTCATCTGGCGAAAGTCCTAATTTCATTATTTCTTGTGGAAGTCCGTCATCAGCCTTGACAAAAAAGTCGGTTTTCATAAGTCCTGGACAAACATCCGTGATTTTCACATTATGTTTTGCCAAATCTCTTTGAACTGCTTTTCGATAAAAATACCCGCCATGTTTAGAAGCGTTATACACCGGGCAAAATTCCTCTGTTTCAACGCCACTTTGAGAATTGACATTGATTATTTGCCCCTTTTTGTTTTTGATTAAAATTGGCGCAAATGTTGTAATCATTGCGATTGTTCCAAAGGTGTTTGTGTCAAGCACATTTTTAATTTTTTCAAGTGTGTTCATTTCGGCAAAATGTTTGTCGCTTAGTTGTGAAATTTCGCCTTTTGTCCAAACTCCTGCACAATTTATGATTGTGTCAAGATTGGCAAAATTTTTCTCAACATGCGCCTTTAATTCGTTTATTTGGTCAATGTTTGTTATATCGCAAATAAAATAATCTGCATCCAAATTCTGAGCCACTTTTTTCAAATTTTTTTCGTTTCGGCCAACAAGCAAAAGTTTTTCATCTTTCAAAAGTTTTGCAGTTTCTTTGCCCAGTCCGCTTCCTGCACCTGTAATTAAAACATATCTCATTTTTCACCTCTAATTATGCTTATTATATCATCTTTTGCAACAAAAGTCCAAAACTTTGTTGTAAAAATTTTATGCCGTCATAGCAACCCAAAATCAAAAGAGCAAATGGCTGGCACTAATTGTTGTTATAATTTTTTATTAAAATCGCATATTGAACAGAAATGTCGCCACGATTTCTTTTCAAGGTTTCTTGTGCTTTTGCACATGTTGCTGGCAACAACAACCCCGAAATTAAAAATTTTTCAAATTCCGTTCTTGTCACCGTTTTTTCATATCTTGAAAATTCATCGAACCCGCAACTTATAAAAGACTTGTAACTTGCAATATTGTCAACATGCACTTTCCCAAACAAATATTTTTTGTTGAAAAGCGCCGCGCTGTTTTCCAACTGCTTTATTAAACTTTTCATGATGCCGCGTCCTTTAAAATTGGATTTGACCATTGTAAAACCAATTTCTGCTGTGTTCTCTATGGTGCAATATGTTGGCAAGCAACTTTGCCCAATAAGTTTGCCACACTTAAAATCAAAAGAACTCACCGCACACAACTCATTGTTTTCAAACGCGCCAAGAATAAAAAATCTGGGATTTGCTATTATCTCTTTCACCCCTTCTTCTCATAAGGCATTGGCGAAAACCATTCAAGGTTTTCAAGATTGTTATACATGTTTTGGATAAGCCCCGAAAATTCTTTTGCGTTCTTTTTCATCAACTGTCTAAATTCCATAATCTCCCCTTATTTTAACATTTCAATTTCGGCATAGGGTTGCCCCATCAACACATGAAGGTAGTCACCTTTTTCTTTGGCAAGAAGATTTTTTAATTTTACTCCCTTTTGAAAAATCATGACGATATCGCTTCCGCCAAATTGAAAATAGCCCATTGGATCTCCCTTAGACACCTTTGCTCCCACCTTAACATTTTTCTCAAAATTGCATGAGCAAATTTGCGACATGCCAACCGGCAAAATGGCCACCAAGCCAAAATTTGTTTTCAAAATCACGCAATCGCGCGTTTCAATCATTTGAAAACCTGTTTCATTGAAATAGTCATAATTTTTTGTGGAATTATTCCATTGTGTAATTCCTCCGCCAGCATTTAGTGCAGGAATTTTCCTTACTTCTAAAACTTCACCAGAAACAGGAAAGTGATATCTATGATAATCATTCACATCAAGAAAAACATGCGTTAAAATTCCACCCGCAAATTTATCACAATATTTGCTATCAAAACCAATAAGTTGCTTGACAGAGTTGAAATTTGCAGATTTTATTTTCACGCCTGATGGTTGAATAAATTTGCTGTCTTTATCAATCTTGAAATAGCCTTTTGGAGACGAATCAGCAGGTGCCACAACATCACATTGTGCAATGGGTCTAAAACTTTTGTCTGCCAGTTTTCGAGCAAAAAATTCATTAAAGGACTTCCAAATGTTTGTGTTGCCATACCAGCCATATTTCAATCCAAAACCTTCGTCCATCAATATTTTGTTGTAATATTCGGGCTTCCAACTTTTTTTGGAAGATAAAAATTTGCCCCAAGCTTTACAGTATTCTTTTTCCCAACTTGAAATGGGCTCTAAGTAGTGCAACGAAGGATAATAAAATCCGCAATTTTTGAGCTCATCTAATGGTTGGTCTAATATGTACCAAAAATAACCAATGCACTGTTCAATTCTTTTATATAGTGTTGGATATTTTACATCTTTCAAAACTTCCCACGGCATACATTTAACAGACCAATCTAAAAAATCATACAATTCCTCCAAACTTTGGGCGGGATTAAAGTTTTTGTCTGGGTTGTTCCGTTTTGCTATTTCCAAATCTTTCTCAACCAATCTTTTAAGATTGTTATCTTTTTTAAGAAGGCGGATAAATTTGTTTGTAATATTCTCATGTTTCATATTTTCTCCATAAAGCATTTTGCATCCAAACTTTTTTCGCAGATTGTATAGAAACATTTTATCACCTTTTAAAACAAATTCCAACACAATCATATAAAAAGAAAAGTTCACACCCCGTTTTTTGTTTACGGTGCAAACAGCTCCCTTTTGTCGGGAAGAAAACAATCTCAGTTGAATACCTCAAATAAATGATTTTAATTATAATAAGGCATTTTGATTTTTATAAATATCTATAAATTTTTGCATAGTTGGAACAAGATCCGGAATTAATTTATATTCAAATACTTGATCAATGTCCACCCAAGCAATATCTGATAAAAAATCATCTTCAACTCTGTTTGTACTATCAGTTATTGTATTAACCGGTTGGCAAATTCGCCCAACAGCAATAACTTGAATGTCATCCTCACCTCTGTGCATAATCCATGTCCACATAGAAAAAGGAACGCCAAGAATAATATCTAAACCAACCTCTTCTTTCACTTCTCGCTTGATATGATCTTCCAAATTTTCACCAAATTCAATGCGCCCACCTGGAACTTCCCATTCATTAGGATGTGATGGGTCTTGTTCGGATTTTTTCACTAAAAGAATTTTGTTCTCATGAACTATGAATGCTTTTTGGGCAAAATTAAACTTTTTCAATAATTACCTCCATTCATATGGGTTCAACTGAATCATATTTGGCGGAGCAACCGCTATCCAATCCTAACACGAAAGTTTATATCGGCAGTTTATTTATTAAGTTTAGTTTTCATTTAACATTTTATACAAAACAGTTTTAACTTTGTTTGTGTTTATAATTTTCTGAAATTCATTTTTGAAATTTTCAAGATCAAAAAGTTTAATCTCCTTTTCACATCCTAAATTCGTAGCAATATCATAATCCATTTCTAATGTAATAGGAAAGTATTGATCAGTGCTCAAATAAAACATATTAAATTTATACTTTTTGTTAGTTATTGTAAATACAAACTTGTTTTTACTTACAATTTCGTTGATATCTTGTTTCTCGCTATCGCTATCATTTTTAACTTCAAAACTTGAAGAGGCTATTTGTGCAAATTTTGACATGGTCTGAGCAAGAGAAGAAAATGACGATTGATAGAAAATCATCTCTTCAAATTTAGCATTAATACTATTGGCATACTGTCTGTTTAAAAAATCACACTGTTTGTTAAGAAAATTTTTAATTTCGTCAATTTTTACAATTCTGTCGTTTAAATCAGGCCATAGATTTTTTTCTTCGTTTTCCATTTTGTTCTCCTTTTAAAATTATATAAATTGGCAAATGATCGCTAATTTCGTTATTGGGTTTTTTGTTTTTTAACAATGAATTGTTTCTAATTTTGTGCATAATGCCGACTTTGATAAAATTTTTTAATAGGGATTTCCTAATAATGCATTGGTCCAAAAACTCCCAAAACAAGGTATTCCTGTTATCATAATAATGGGTTCCATAAACTTTGTTTTTTTCTGATATTAATGTCAGTGTAGGGTTATAAAATCTTTTATATTGTTCATTTTCAAATGTTGTTATCTCGTTTTTAATCAAATCTTTATAAACAACAGCATTAAAATAATTAAATGCTATCATTTCATTCGAATAAGGCTGGACATTAAAATCGCCTATTATCATCGTCTTATCTGTGATGTTTTCATAAGTCGCCAAGTCATTTTTTAAATTTCTAATAGTTTCTTCTCTTTCATTGCTCTGTTCGACATTTTGTGATTGTAAATGAACGGCACCAAGATTAAACCTAAGATTGTTCCACTTGCACTCTGCCAACGTATATCTATTTTTTGTTAAAATATTTGAAAATTCTATATTGTCTTTTGCAATTATACAAAGTTTATTTTTTGACAAACCTTCGTATAAAGCATAATTCTCCAAATTTTTAACAAAATTGCCAACATTTATGTGACTGCTTTCAGTTAGTATTAAAATTCCAACATCTTCTTCTTTAATTAGTTCGGAGAGTAGGCAAGGTTGGGCTGTATTATGTATATTCCAAAATACAATTTTTAGCGTATCCATAATTTCATTATAGCATATTGGAAAAAATAATCATACTTTATTGCAAAAAAAGAAGAAGTTTTTGCAACTTCTTCCTTTTTCAGTTTTGTTGAGTGTTTTGCAAATGGGTGTAAACTGCATTTGCGGATAGAGTTGAAAGGTTGCCACCGGACTCGGCAAAGTTTTTGAAATCGGTTGCTATGATTAGGCCAATCCTGTTTATTTGCTCTTTGGGCAAATTTGCTTTGCCTTGCTTTAATACTTTAGTATTAAAGTCAAAAGTTGCGGTGTTTTCAGCTATGTCTTCACAATCAACAAAACTTGTAGTATCGACAAGTTTGTTCATTTCTCATTTTTTAGATATGAGAATGTCAACAGCTTATC